>JASLES010000288.1 GCA_030151005.1 Silvimonas sp. | reverse complement strand
AATTGAGCGCCATGCCGACAATCCGCTCTTCTTTGAGCGCCAGATAAATCGGATTACGCAGCACGTGACCATTGTTGGCGTCGCGTAACTCCATAACGTTATCGATCGGCTTGCCAATGGCATCGGACGAATGCCAGCCCGTCATCTCTTCCGCAATCGGGTTCATGAAGGTCACCAGACCTTGCTGGTCGGTGGCAATGACCGCATCCCCAATCGAATTGAGGGTGATGCGCATACGCTCTTTTTCTTCCCACAGCGCACGTTCGGCGGTGATGCGATCAGTGATATCGGTCAGCACCATCAATACGCCGGCCACGACCCCCATCTGCCAGTTGGGCACCAGCGTGGTTTGCGCAATGCGGCGCCGGGCAGAAGACGGAAACAGGGTGACTTCCACCGAGATCGTGCGCCCCTCCATGGCCCCGGCCCAGTGCGGCCGCAGTTGCATCATGGTTTCTTCATTGAGCACCGCATCCAGGGTCATGCCCAGCATGCGGGCGGAGGAAATCCCGAACCAGTGCCCAAGCTGATCATTGCAATAACGATTAACAGTATCTGCGCCCCAGAACGCTACAAAGGAGGGCAAGTGATGGACCAGGTCGGCCAGATCACGGCGGGTTTGTGCCAGTTCGTCTTTCTGGCGTTTGAGGGTGAGCTGGTTTTGCACGCGCAAGCGGCAAATGGGCACATTGATCGGCTTGTTCAGAAAGTCGATACCGCCAGCGGCTAGCGATTGCGTTTCGTAAGACGTGCCCTCATGCGCGGTGATAAAAATCACTGCGCATTCGCTGGTGTAAGGGTTGGCCTTGAGGGCATTGCAGACTTCATAGCCATCCATGCCTGGCATTTCAATATCAAGAAGCACCAGATCGGGACGGCTGGAATCAGCAATGCGCAATGCATCCGGGCCGTTGGTAGCGAACAGCAAATCGGCCATGCCATACAGTGCATGACTTATCAGCTTGATATTCTCTACTGCGTCGTCAACGATCAGGATAGTCGGTCGGGGCCACTGTTCTTCGACAGCAAACACGTAAGTTTTCTCTCCAGTGCGGCAGTCCGGTCATTGCTTTGCTATACAGGCACTTACTAATGCGATTTTTTCTAGTGAATTACTTATTAATTACTGGATAGCACCGATTACACGGAAGTACAGGATTTTCACCGCGCTGCTTTATGGTGATGCAATACCCCCGATCACCGCCCCTGTCAGCTTCGCCAGGATGCACTCAATCAGGAGTGAACACGTTTGCAGATCAATAGTCCACGGTGGATGCCCGCAATCATTATTGCTTTGGGCCTGATATTGTCCGGCCTGCTCGCCCACCACCAGCAAACAGAAAATGAAGCGGTGGCGCATCAGCGCTTTTTATCGCGCTCCAAGCGCGCGGTAGAACAAATTGATACGCAATTGCGCATCTACGAATATGGTCTGCGCGGCGCGCGCGGGGCGGTCTTTGGTGCACTGGGCGACGATGCGGCGCAGGCGCGCTTTATCCAGTATGGCAATTCACTTGATCTGCACTCTGAATTTCCGGGTGCGCGTGGTTATGGCTTTGTGCGTCGTATCCCTGCGGCTCAGGAGTCTGTGTTTGTTCTCAATATGCGGGCCAACGGCCAGCCGGATTTTCATATTTTCCAGCTCCAGCCGCACACGGGTGACAAGTACGTGGTGCAGTATTTTGTACCGCAGGAGGTCGCCAACCGGGTTGTCGGTCTGGATATTGCCTCTGAACCCACCCGCCTGACCGCCCTGCGTGACGCCATGAATAGCGGGCAAGCCACGCTGACGCGCCCGCTGGGCCTCACCCTGCCCAAAGGCGAGCCCAATCTGGGCTTTTTGCTGGTCATGCCGGTCTACCGGGACGGCAATATGCCCGCCGACCCGGCCGAGCGTGAAGACGCCACCACGGGCTGGGTCTACACGCCGCTGGTGGTTAGTGCGGTCATGAAACACTTTGATTATCGGGATGGCGAGATCACCGTCAAACTCTCCGCCCTGGATACCAACGATAAAAATGCCAATTTTTTCGCTTCACCGCTAAGTGACCGCAAACCAGAACCAGGCTTTGTCTATGAGGCGGATATCCATCGATATGGTCAAGTCTGGCACGCACAGATTGCCGCCCTGCCCAAGTTTATTTCTGACCTTAACCTGCTCTCCCCGCTGGAACCCGCGCTGATTGTGCTGGCCTGCGCCATTTTGCTGGCAGGTGTTATCTATCTGTACTCGCTCAATGTAGATCGCCGGCTCAAGGCCAGCGCAGACCAGGCGCGCCTGGCGGCGATTGTGGAAGGCTCCAACGACGCCATTGTCGGCAAGACACTACAAGGCGTGGTCACCTCCTGGAATTCGGCAGCCGAGCGCATGTTTGGTTACAGCGCGGCCGAGGCCATTGGGCATACGGTTCGCGAACTCGTCATTCCGGATGACCGGGGCGATGAAGAAGCAGATATCCTGCGGCGCGTCGGTCACGGTGAGATCGTGCCGCATTTTGAAACTGTGCGCCGACGCAAAGACGGCCAAATGATTACGGTTTCGGTGACGGTTTCCCCCATTCGCGGGCCGGCCGGGCAAATTGATGGCGCCGCCAAAACCGTGCGTGACATCAGCCAGCAAAAGGAAACCGAGGCGCAAATCCTCAAGTTGAACGCCACGCTGGAACAACAGGTGCAGGAACGCACCGGGCAAATCCAGGCGTTCTCGGCGTTACAAGCCGCCATTCTGGAAAGCGCCGGGTATTCCATTATCGCCACCGATTCAGATGGCCTGATCAAGCTGTTCAACCCCGCTGCCGAACGCCTGCTGGGCTATCGCGCTGACGAAGTCATCGACCTGGAAACGCCGCGCATTATCCATGACCCCGCAGAGGTGGAACGCCGCGCGCGCGACCTCACCGACGAGTTGGGCTATCTGGTCGAGCCCGGGTTTGAAACCTTTGTGGCCAAGTCCCGGCTGGGCAAACCGGATTCCAACGAGTGGGCCTACATCCGCAAAGATGGCAGCCGGGTTGCCGTGCTGCTGACCGTAAGCAGCCTGCGTGACACGGAAGGCCGGATCTTTGGATTTCTGGGCATTGCCATGGACCTCACCACACATAAGCGTGACGAGGCCGTGCTGCGCCAGGCCAAAGAAAGCGCCGAGTCGGCCACGCGCGCCAAATCGGACTTTCTGGCCAATATGAGTCACGAAATCCGCACGCCCATGAATGCCATCCTGGGCATGTTGCAGTTGCTGCAGCAAACGGATCTGACCAGCCGGCAATACGACCACACCGAGAAGGCCGAGTCTTCTGCCAAGGCGCTGCTGGGCTTGCTCAACGATATTCTGGACTTTTCCAAGGTCGAGGCCGGCAAACTGGAACTAGACCCGCACCCGTTTCTGCTCGATAAACTGCTCAAGGATATTGGCGTCATTCTGTCGGCCAGTGTGGGCAAGAAGAATATTGAAATCCTGTTCGACATTGACCCTGCCCTGCCGGAACTGGTGATTGGCGATGCATTGCGATTGCAGCAGGTCTTGATCAACTTGTCGGGCAATGCCATCAAATTCACCGAACACGGCGAAGTGGTACTCTCCGTCCGGCTCAAACGCCGCCGGGACGAGCAGCTCACCGTGTTGTTCTCGGTCCGTGACACCGGGATCGGCATGACCCAGGACCAGATCAGCCATATCTTTGAAGGGTTTTCTCAAGCAGAGGTCTCGACCACCCGCCGCTTTGGCGGCACCGGGCTGGGGCTGGCAATCAGCCAGCGCCTTGTGCATTTGATGGGCGGCCGGCTGGAAGTCGACAGCATGGCAGGCAAAGGTAGCCATTTTCATTTCGAGATTGTGCTGCAGGCCACCGGCGCTGAAACCTCACTGGAAGAAAGCCTGCCTGCGCTGGCCAATCTGCGTGGTGTGCGCGCCCTGGTGGTAGATGACAACGCCAGCGCCCGTGAAGTTATCTCACGCATGGTCGACTCATTGGGCTGGCGGGCAGACCTTGCCGCATCCGGCATGGAGGCGCTTGAGCTGCTAAGGCAAAGCATTGACCGTGGTCGTGCGTACGACGTGATTTTTGTCGATTGGTCCATGCCGGAGATGGATGGCTGGCAAACTGCCGAGCACATCCGCCAGATTACCCCAAGCGGCACCTCGCCCTTGATCGTGATGGTTACCGCCCACGGGCGCGAAATGCTGGCGCAGCGACTTGCCAGCGAACAAGCGCTACTGGATGGCTTCCTCGTCAAACCCATCACGATTTCCACCCTGTTCGATGCCGTTGCCGATGCGCGCGCCAACCAGAACACCACCATGGTTCCGGCCCGCAAAGCCGGCTCCGGCCAACGCTTGACCGGCTTGCGCCTTTTGCTGGTGGAAGACAACCCGACCAATCAGCAAGTCGCACGCGAACTCTTGAAGAACGAAGGCGCGCAGGTTGATGTCGCAGGCGGCGGCATCGACGGGGTTAACGCCGTACAAAATGCCCACCCCCAGTACGACGCGGTGCTGATGGATATCCAGATGCCCGACATGGATGGCTACGCGGCCACGCGGGAGATTCGCCACAAGCTGGGTCTGCATGACCTGCCCATCATTGCCATGACGGCCAATGCCATGGCCAGTGATCGCCAGGCGTGCCTTGATGCGGGCATGAATGATCATGTGGGCAAACCGTTTGACCTCAATCAATTGGTGGCGGTCATCCGCCAGTTCACCCGTCAGACAGAAACCCTTCTTGCGCCACCGCCCGCGCAATTGCGCAGTGGCGGCGTCATCCCGCCCGCGGCGCTCAAGCTGGCTGGCGAGCGCGGGCTGGATATCGCTGCTGCGCTGGCGCGCCTGGGTGGCGATTTGCCCTTGTTTGAATGGGCGCTGGGTAGCTTTCTGAGTACCAGCGCGCAGATGAACGAACAATTGGCGCAATGGTGGCCTGGTAGCCCACCGGACGCGCTGGCGCGCCTGTTGCACACCCTCAAAGGCACTGCAGGCACCGTGGGTGCAACGGATCTGGCCTTGCAGGTGCGCCAGGTCGAGACGGATGTGCGGGAGAACCTTGCCGACAAGGCCATCAGTGAAAAACTGCTGCAGGTTAGCGCCGCGCTGGAAGAAACCTGCGCCAATGTCAAAGCCTTGCTGGCCCTGTTACAAGCGCCAGAGGGCGGCGCCCCAAGCGTCAGCGCGCCAGACTCAGCCCTGAGTATTACCAGCGATCTGGAAACGCTGTCGCGCCTGCTGGCTTCCGCCAACATGGAAGCGACGCGGGTATTCGATCAGATCAAGGCCGGCCTGAACGCGGCGTATCCGGAGCATGGCGCAAAGATAGGTGATGCCATCAGCAATCTTGATTTTCAGCGCGCCCGTGCGCAATGCGAAGAACTACTGGCCCAACTGCGCAACTGATTCAAACTGAGCGAGAGCACATAACAAAAAGCCCCGCAATGCGGGGCTTTTTGCTGGCGAACAGCCGTCAGGCTTATGCGCCAAACGGGTGACGCATCACGATGGTTTCTTCACGATCCGGACCGGTAGAAATAATGTCTACCGGTGCTTCGCAAATTTCTTCCACACGCTTGAGATATGCACGTGCATTGGCCGGCAGATCTTCAAAGCGCTTGACGCCGAAAGTGGATTCGCTCCAGCCCGGCATTTCTTCGTAAACGGGTTCGCAACGGGCAATTTCTTCCGCGCCAACCGGCAGAATATCAACCACCTTGCCGTCGATCTTGTAACCGGTACACAGATTGATGGTCTCAATGCCGTCCATCACATCCAGCTTGGTCACACACAGACCGGACACACCGTTGATCTGGATGGAGCGCTTGAGCGCTGCAGCATCAAACCAGCCACAACGACGCGGACGACCCGTGACAGAACCGAACTCGTTGCCGCGCTTGGCCAGACCGGCACCC
>JASLES010000257.1 GCA_030151005.1 Silvimonas sp. | reverse complement strand
TCATCAAGTAACAACGTGCCGCCATCTGCCTGTTCAAACTTGCCGATATGCTGCACAGCTGCGCCCGTGAAGGCACCGCGTTCGTGCCCAAAAAGGGTGGATTCCAGCAATTGCTCAGGGATGGCCGCGCAGTTGATGGCCACAAAGGGCTTATCCGCACGCGGGCTGTTGCGGTGGATAAACCGGGCCAGCACCTCTTTACCGGTGCCCGATTCACCGGTAATCAGCACCGAGGCATCCGATTGCGCTACGCGGCGCGCGACATCCAGCAAGGCGCGCATGGCCGGGTCTTCCGCAATAACATGCTCTTCGCTGCCGTCGGGCAACAGATAGCGCGCCACTTCCTGCAGCAGCGCATCGGGTTCAAATGGTTTGGGCAGGTAATGCGCAGCACCGGCATGCAGGGCCGCCACCGCTTTTTCGACCACGCCGTAGGCAGTCATCAGAATGACCGGCACCCACGGGTAACGCCGCTTGATCTCACCCAGCAGGGTTTCGCCATCCATGGGCCGCATTTGCACGTCCGACAACACCAGGCCAACGCGCTGGTGCTCCAGCAATTTGAGCGCAGCCTGGCCGTCTGACGCTTCGACCACATCGTGGCCTCCCAGGGTCAGCGTATCCACCAGCGCCTCGCGCAATGCATCGTCATCCTCGACGATCAAAACCGGTAATGCCATGGTTTACCCGTATTTCGCACAACGTGTTGATTAATTGAACAATGGAACTACTGAAGAAAGAGGCCTGAGGCAGGTATTCAGCGGGCCGGAATACGGCTCAGCTGCAACATGCGCGCGGCCATCTCCTTGAGCGGCAGCACTTCTTGCACGCCTCCGGCGGCGATCGCCTCTTTGGGCATACCAAACACCACGCAACTGGCTTCATCCTGCGCCAGGGTTTGCGCACCTGCTTCACGCATTTCCAGCATGCCGGCCGCACCGTCGCGCCCCATGCCGGTCAGGATTACCCCGACCACGTTAGCGCCCCCCAGATTGGCAGCGGAACGAAACAACACATCCACTGACGGTCGGTGCCGGTTTACCGGTTGCGCTTGCGACAATGCACAAGCCCAGGCGGGGCCATTGCTGGTCAGCATTAAATGCGAGTGTCCTGGCGCAATATAAGCGCAGCCGGTCTGCAGACGCTCACCGTCTTCTGCCTGTTTGACGCGGATACGACAAATTGAATCGAGCCGCTGCGCAAAAGACTGGGTGAAGCTTTCCGGCATGTGCTGGGTAATAAGAATGGGCGGCGTATCTGGCGGCAAGGGTTCGAGCAGCACCTTGAG
Organism: Silvimonas sp.; assembly: GCA_030151005.1. GTDB lineage: Bacteria > Pseudomonadota > Gammaproteobacteria > Burkholderiales > Chitinibacteraceae > Silvimonas. The sequence goes on along the minus strand of JASLES010000257.1, from coordinate 11,679 downwards.
CGCCTCGGTGCCACCGGTGGATGCGCCCACCACAATGACGCGGGCAGAGGTCACCGGCGGCCGCACCTTGCGGGGCAGCACGACGTCGGCGGTATAACTGGGGACATTCAGCATGGTCGGTTTTTCGCCGTGTTCTGGCCGCGACATCGACATACTCCTGCGGAGGTGGCGGACCCGGACCGGGGATCGCTTTATATCACTTCATTATGGTGCAGTCAGCACGCCGCTGCGAGATACCGTGGCGTTAAACACCTGCCAGCTTTGACGGGAACAACCTCAGACTCTGGCGGGGCCTGGCAGATAATGCACGACCACCTCATTGCCGCTCCCCGGAAACTGGATGGCCGCGCACATGGAACGCACCAGCATCAGGCCGCGTCCGTGGAGCCGGGCCGGATCATCTTCCGGCAAATTGAAACGTGGCCAATCAAAGCCTGGGCCCGTGTCTTTGATGCGAATGCGCAACACATCCCGCCCGTTGATCCGCAGGCCATTCAGGTCGATTTCGATTTGCCCTTGCTTGAGCGCAGCCAACCGCTGCCCGCGCACCAGCAGATAACGATCCATGCCTTGCTCGCCCTGTTTGAGCGTGGAATCCATATTCAGCAGGCCGTGATCAAGCGCGTTGACGAAGAGTTCACTCAAAATCAGGAACACCTCGGACTGATACGGCTTGAGTACCTTGATCTCGTTCACAAACGACATCATGAACGGAACCGTGTTTATGTATTGGAGTTCTTCGGCACCCAGCGTAAGGCTGTAGTGCCACATGCTCTGACCGGTGCCAACCAGCGCCATGGTCGCCATGGCTTCGACACTTTGCTGCGCAGCCACCGGCCGCTCGCCCAACATGTGCTGCCCAAAGCGCATCATCACCAGCGAAATATCATCATGGTGTGGATTGCCGGCCAGATGATCAGCCAGCGCGCCTTGCAAGGCAGAGAGCCGCACTTCTTCCGGCTGTTGACGCACCAGTTGCAGCAAGCGTGCTTCGCTGAAGGCTTCGCCATCCGGCGCGCGCGCTTCGGTCAAGCCATCCGAACAGGCCAGCACGGTACCGGGCTCGCTGTAGAAATAGCGGGCGGTGATGGTCTCCATATCCTGGGTGGGCACAATGCCCAACGGCAGGTTGGAGGATTTGAACTGATGCACTACCGCGCCCTTGCTATCGAGCATATGGACGGTGGGCATGCCGCCATTCCAGACTTCAATACAGTGGGTGGTTTCGTCAATGGCGATGAGCACGGTGGCGACAAACCGCCCCACCGGCAGCACCTGACGCACCTTGTTATTCATTTCCACCAGGATGTCGGAGAGCGAGTAGCCCTTCTCCGCCATGCTGTAAAACGGCTGAGTCAGTGGCAGCACATTGAGCGCGGCGGTCAGACCGTGACCAATACCATCAGCCAGCAGTACATACAGCACCTGGCCGGGCGTGCGCGCGGCGGCAATCAAATCGCCAGAGAGCGATTCGGCCGGAGACAGCCAGTAATCAAGCAAGGGATCATTCAGGCGTTCGGCATTGACCATCTGGTCCATCAAATGCCGCACCACGCGTTTTTCTTCTTCGGCCGCGTCGTAATAACTGGCAAGGCGGGCAGATTGCTCGCGCACTTTGCGATTGAGTTCCAGCGTGCGGTTAAAGGCCTTGAGCTTGGCCTCCAGCACCCGGAAATTGACAGGTTTGCTGATGTAATCGTCGGCGCCGCGCTCAATGGCGTCGGCCAGCCGGTTTTCTTCACCCACCCCGGTGACGAACACAATCGGCACCCAGGATTGCCCGGCCTCTTCCTTGATGGCGACTGCGGCTTCCGGCCCGGACATGACTGGCATCATCATATCCATCAACACCAGATCAGGCTGATGCTGGCGCCATTGTTGGACAGCCTCGCTCCCATCACGCGCCTGGATCACACTATGACCCAGGGCCTCTATAAATCGGGAAATCAGAAGGAGGACTGCCTCGGTGTCATCGACAACGAGGATTTTCATGCCGGGGGGACCGCCCGCTTACCGGATGGTGAAAATTTTGCCGAAACACGCAATCTCAAGCACCTGCTTGACCGTATCGCGGCAGTTGACCAGCGCCATGCTTTTACTGGCAGCGCCGATTTTTTCTTTCAATAGCAACAACATACCCAGCGCAGAACTGTCCAGATAATTGACATTCTGGAAATCAACCAGGACTTCTTTGATTTCCGGATTGGCAATCAGTGATTCACAAACCTGGCGAAATTCGCGATGGGCACTGAAATCAAACTGTCCCGAGAGAATGACACGACCTGCATCCCCTTCGATCTGAACAGTGGGCGTCATGGGATCTTCAACCTTTTGCAAGTTACTTAACAGCACACTCGTACAATACTTGTCAGCAACAACGAAGTGCTCATGTCAATTATCGTACCTGAACATTAGTTGCGTCGCGACAAGCTGGCAACCGAATCGTAAATACACTGCCCTGACCTGTCGCAGATTGCACCTCGATTTCACCGTGCCAGTAATTGATAAGATTACGCACGATGGCAAGGCCGAGGCCGGTCCCTTCTTTGCGGGTAGTGAAAAACGGCTCGAATAAACGGGCTTGCACCTGGGGCGACATACCGCAACCCTGGTCAACAATTCTTAAAATGGCGGTGCCGCCAGCAACTTCAAGAGTCAACCCGATTTCGGCGCTGTCTTGCGACGCGAGCATCGCATTGTCCAGAAGATTGAGAACCACGCCAAGTAATTCCTTGCGATTGGCGAGAATGAGGATTTCATCCTCTGGCAGCATTAGCGAAAGCCGCAACCCCCTCATCTCCATCTGTGGCTGCAAGGTCTGGGCGGCTTCCTGGGCTGTCGCCACCAGATCAACGGCCTCCAGTGACATGTCCTGGCCGCGTACAAAACGCAACATGTTCTGGATCAGTGTTTCCAGATGGCGCAAGCGGGCAGTGGTTTTCTCACTGAATTTGATGCGATCGGCGTCCGCCAGTTCCGCACGGGACAAATGACCGGCATAGAGCAACGCCGTCGCCAGCGGCGTACGCAACTGGTGCGCCAGCCCTGCCGCCATCTCGCCCATGGACGCCAACCGCTTGTGCTGCATGAGCGACTGCTCCATTTCCCAGCTTTCTGTCAGGTCATGCACCAGTAAAATGCGGGTTGATTCTTCTGGCATGTCACTTTCGACTATGCTGAGTCTCAACGCACCCTGGGGACGGGGATAGACCCAGATATCGGTCATGGGGGCGAGTTGTAAATGATCACCCTGAAACTTTAACCAGCTTTCGCCTGCCGCCAATGGTGCTAATAATTGAGAAGCGGCCGGATTAAGCGCAGCAACAAGGCCATGGGCGTCCAGTTCTACGACGCCAGCAGGTAATCTGGCCAGCAAATGGGCCAGGCGGCGAGACAAAGCAGCCTTTTCTTCTAGCTCGCGCCGCAGATTACCGTTAGCAATTTCCAGTTGTGTTGTAAGAAATTCAACTTGTTGTTGCAAATCGGCATAAGCGTCGGTCAATTGCCTTGACGCTGCGGTAAAAAGAGAAAAAGCCTCTTCCAGCTCACGTGGATTCATGCTGGCACTTTCATCCGGCATTGCTGCCACTCCTTGTTGAATGCTGGCGTTTCTATTATAAATGTCATCAGCATGCGCTACTTTAGTAATGCGTTTTCGCAACTAAAGTTTTTTAGTGCTTTACCGATATGGGGGAAGCGCTACACTTCCCTTTATCAAAAGCAAACCGCACAGACTTTCTTTAATCTGTGGTTTTACTTACAAATTTTGGCAGAATTTATGCTTTATCCTGGAGTCCACTGTGTCTGACTTATTCAAGAATATCGACGCGCGCACCAAGCTGGCCGGGACGAACAAGCTGGAAATTCTGCTGTTTACGCTGGGCGAAGACCAGCGCTCCGGCCGCCGCGAACACTTTGGTATCAACGTGTTCAAGGTGCGCGAAGTCATGCGCACCCCGGAAATCACCCATGCGCCAGAAACTCCGGCCAATGTCGAAGGCATGGTCAGTTTGCGTGGCGTGCTGGTGCCGGTGATTGATCTGGCCAAGTACGCTGGCATTGTCACCGCCAACCGCCCGGAAATCATGATCGTATCGGAATACAACGGTCATACCCAAGGTTTCCTTGTCGAAGCGGTCGATACTATTTTGCGCCTCGACTGGACATCCATGCGGGTGCCGCCGGATATGTTAAGCCATCAGATGAGCGGTCTGGTGACGGCCGTGACCGAGCTCGATAGCGGCAAGCTGGTCATGATGCTGGACGTAGAAAAGGTGCTGGCAGAAGCACTGCAGACTGACCTGACCATTGATTCCGAGACCGTGATCCGCGACAGCAAGTTTGCTGAAAAGCGCGTGTTCTACGCCGATGATTCGGCAGTGGCACGGCGGCAGATTGAGCTGACGCTGGACGCCATGGGGCTCAAACACCAGAGCGCGGTGAATGGTCGCCGCGCCTGGGACGAACTGCAACGCATTGCCCGTTCGGCGGAAATCCAGGGCCGACCGGTGCGCGATTTCATCCAGCTGATCCTCACCGACGTGGAAATGCCGGAGATGGACGGTTACATGCTCACCCGCATGGTGAAAACAGATATCCGCTTTGCCGGTATTCCCGTTTTGATGCACTCGTCGTTGTCTGGCACATCCAACCAGAAGCTCGGCCAGTCGGTCGGGGTCGATGGTTATGTGTCCAAGTTCGAAGCACACAAGCTGTCGCAGGCAATTGCCAATTATCTGCTTGAAGCACAAACGGCCTGACCCACCGGCAGAGGTACAACACAGTGAACATCATCGAAGCGCAGGCTAACCTGCTGGACAACATTGACGCCCGTACACGCCTGGCGGGCTCGAACAAGATGGAAATCCTCTTGTTCTCGCTGGGCACGCGGGAGATCTTCGGCATCAACGTGTTCAAGGTGCGTGAAGTGTCGCAAACGCCCAAGATCACGCGCACGCCCAACATGCCAGCGGGTGTGGAAGGCGTGATTTCCTTGCGCGGCAACATCATTCCGGTGATTGCGTTGTCGCAGTTCATGGCGGGCAGCCAGCCCAAGCTGGACATCAAGAACTCGACCATGATCGTCACCGAGTTCTCCAAACATACCCAGGCGTTCCTGGTTCATGATGTGGACCGCATCATTCGTGTGGACTGGGACAAGGTTCGCGCGCCGGAATCCATGCTTTCGGGCAACCAGGCGCTGATTACGGCGCTGACCGAACTGCCAGATGGCAAGCTGGTGTCCATTCTGGATGTGGAACAAATCCTGTCAGGTGTGCTGGGCGAGCCGGAAATTCCGGATCTGCCCTCCACCGTGGTTAGCCCCGACGCTTACACCTTTTTTGCCGATGATTCGGTGGTGGCACGCAAAGAAATTGTCGGCGTGCTCGACAAATTGGGCATCAAGTATCACCAGGCCAATAACGGCAAGGAAGCGTGGGACAAATTGCAGAATCTGGCGCAACGCGCCTCGCACGATAATGAACCATTGAGTACCAAGCTCAAATTGATTCTTGTTGATGCAGAAATGCCGGAAATGGATGGGTATGTGCTGACGCGCCATATCAAGTCGGATCGTCGCTTTGAAGGTATTCCGGTGGTCATGCACTCGTCGCTGTCATCTCATGCCAACCGCGCCATGGGCGCCAGTGTGGGTGTTGATGCGTACGTGGCCAAGTTTGATCCGGTGGTGCTGGCCGATACGGTGATGCCATACATCACCGATCGTGGGTAATACCAGGTTGTTGCTGGATTGATCAACATGGCAGGCGCAATCTGCGCCCCTGCCATGTGCGTGTTTGCAATATTGATTTGCTAGCCTGGCGTGGTTCTGAACCAAGTCTTGATTTGTACAACTGGATTGGCGCTATCCAAATGCGCCCCGACGGAGTGAACTGTATGCCGGATAACAATATGCGCTTTCTGGTCGTGGATGATTTCTCCACGATGCGCCGGATTGTGCGCAATCTGCTCAAGGAGCTCGGCTTTTCCAACGTGGAAGAAGCGGAGGACGGGCAAATCGCTTTGCATAAACTGCAAAACTCGACTTACGACTTTGTCGTGACCGACTGGAACATGCCCAACATGACGGGTCTGGAACTGTTGCAGCAAGTGCGCGCCAACGCACAACTGAAGCATCTGCCGGTGCTGATGGTGACTGCAGAGGCCAAAAAGGAAAATATTATCGCCGCCGCCTCTGCCGGGGCATCAGGTTATATCGTCAAACCCTTCACTGCAGCCACGCTGGACGAAAAGCTCAAGAAAATTTTCGCCAACATGGCCTGACTTGATACCCGATTACAACCGATAAACCGGCCTTATTAGCCGGAAGAAAGGAGGCTCGCCGTGAGCGATCAAGCCCTCAATAGCTCAGATTCGCCGGACCTGGAAGCGCTGTTCGACAGTATTGTCAGCGCCAATCGCGCGGCGGAAACCGTCGCCGAAGCAGCCCCCGCCCCTGCCGCGTCTCCCGCTGCAGATGCAGTCGCGAGCGGCCAGCCTTCTGACATGGCCGAACCCGCACGCACCATGTTCACGCAGATCGGCCAGTTGACGCGCCATTTGCATGACACCTTGCGCGAACTGGGTCTGGACAAGTCGCTGGAAAAAGCCGCGCACCAGATTCCGGATGCGCGTGACCGGCTGTCTTACATTGCCACGATGACGGAACAAGCCGCTGAGCGCACGCTCAACGCGCTTGATGACGCCAAGCCGTTGCAAGACGAGATCTCCGGCACTGCCCGCCAACTGTCCAATCGCTGGAACCAGTTGTTTGCGCATGAGTTGACGGTGGAAGAGTTCAAGCAACTGGTGTACGCCACCCGCGCACACCTGGAACAAACCAACAGCAATTCAGAGAAAATCAGCAGTCAGATGCTGGAAATCATGATGGCGCAAGACTTCCAGGATTTGACCGGTCAGGTCATCAAGAAAGTCCTGGTCATGGTCAAGGAAATGGAAAGCCAGTTGCTGGAATTCCTGGTCACCTTCTCGCCACAAGCACCGCGCGATGAAGGCCTCCTGGCCGGCCCGGTGATCAGCAGCGATGGTCGTACCGATGTGGTCACCGATCAGGCACAGGTCGACGATTTGCTGGAAAGTCTGGGCTTTTAAGTAGATGCCATACCCTTACCGGCGAAAACACTCGCCGGTGAGCGCAAGATTGCAGCTAGTACGGGCAATACCCGCCTGACCCGACGCCAATTACAGGCTAAGGTGACAATGAAATACCCGATAATTTCGGGTTTTCTGGCGCAATGTAATGTAAATGCAATAGAACTTGACTGAAAAATGGGGCCGAAATGAGCGAATTCTCGGGTATGGACGATCTGTTGCAGGATTTCCTCACCGAATCCACCGAGCTGTTGTCTGATGTGGACAGCAAGCTGGTCGAGCTGTAAAAGCGGCCCGATGACAAGCACTTGCTGAACGACATCTTCCGCGGCTTTCACACGATCAAGGGTGGTGCGGGCTTTTTGAATGTCGAAGCCATGGTGAGTTTGTGCCACCGCACGGAAAACCTGTTCGACAAGCTGCGCAATGGCGAGATGACCCTGAATCCGGAATTCATGGATGTCATCCTTTCCGCCACTGCCACGGTGCAGGACATGTTCGTGGTGATGCAGCAAGGCCGCATGCCACTGCCCGCCAACGCGGGCCTGCTGGCGGCGCTGGATGCCGTATTGCAAGGCCAGGAATTGCATACACACGCCGCACACGCCCCGGCGCCAGCACCTGTGGCGCCGCCGGCTCCCGCACCTGCGCCGGCCACCTCCAGCATTACCCCTGCCGCCACCAATGGTGAGCCGCAGTGGGAAGCCCTTTACAACGCCCTGCTGGGTAGCGATGCCGCGCCTGCGGCTGCACCAGCACAAGGCACTTACGTTCCGCAGCAAGAAGTCGTGATTGATGATCTCCCCGTTGTTCCAGCCCAGCTTGCTGTGCCTGCCGCTGCCACTAAGGCACCTTCAGTGCAGCAATCCGCCGTTGCGCCCGTGACGCAAGAAACCACCATCCGTATCGATACGGTCCGGCTGGATCAGGTATTGAACCTGTCTGGCGAAATTGGCCTGACCAAAAACCGCCTGACCACGCTGCGCACGGACATCATGGCCGGCAAGATGGACAACACCACGCTCAAAGCGCTGGATGAAGCCATTAGCCAACTGGATTTGCTGGTGGGCGATCTGCAGAACGCGGTGATGAAGACCCGCATGCAGCCTATCGGCCGCCTGTTCCAGAAATACCCGCGACTGGCACGTGACCTGGCCCGCCAACTGGGCAAGGAAGTCGATCTGGTGCTGACCGGCGAGGAAACCGAGCTCGACAAGACCATGCTGGAAGACCTGAACGACCCGCTGGTTCACCTGGTGCGCAATGCGGTCGATCATGGCGTGGAAACCGTGGCCGAACGGCTGGCCGCCGGCAAGTCTGCCCAGGCTCAGGTGGAGCTCTCTGCCGTACAGGTAGGCGACCATATCCAGATCGAGATTACCGATGACGGCCGCGGCATGCGTCCAGATGTCATCCGCAAGAAGGCGCTGGAAAAAGGGTTGATTGATGTCGAAACGGCCAACAGCCTTGACGACAAGCAGTGTCTGCAACTGATTTTCATGCCCGGTTTCTCGACCAAGGACCAGATTTCCAGTATCTCTGGCCGTGGCGTCGGTATGGATGTGGTGAAAACCAATATCCAGAAACTCAATGGCCGCATCGACATTCAGTCTATCGTCGGCGAAGGCTCGCGCTTTACCATTACCCTGCCGCTGACCCTGGCGATTCTGCCGGTGCTGGTCGTCCGTGTCTGTGATCAGCCATTTGCGGTGCCGCTGGCCATGGTGCGCGAGATCATCCCGATCCGTGGCGATCAGGTGCAAGAAGTCTCTGGCCGCGCCACCATTGTGGTGCGCGACGAAATCCTGCCGGTCAAATCGCTGGCACGCCTGTTGGGCTGGCAAGAAACCGAAGTGCCGTCTTTCGGCGTCTTGATGACCTCGGCCGAGCATTCGTTCATTCTTGCTGTGGATAGTTTCGTCGGCCGTGATGACGTGGTCATCAAACCGCTGCAGAATATCCACCCGCACGGCGTAGCAGGTGCTACCTTGTCAGGTGACGGTTCTGTGGTGCTGGTGCTGGACATGGAAGACTTGCTGCAATCGTCCGCATCGTCGGATGGCGCGGCGGTCAGAAGCGCGCATTTCATTGAACAACTTGCCGCCTGATCCCGTTTTCATGCAGCCTGTCAGACACTGGCCGCAATAGCAGCCAAATCAGACTTTACTGATATACTTCACTGTGCCCTCGAAGCACAGCCAGAGACCCAGAAATGACGCAAGATCACGCCTTTATTGGCCGCCAACCTATCCTGAACCGACAGCAGCAGATCATCGGTTATGAACTGCTGTTCCGGTTGAACAAGGAAGCCCTTACGGCTGAGTTCTCCAGCGATATGCAAGCCGGCACCAACGTACTGGTCAACACCATCTCCAATATGGGGACTGACTGGCTGGTAGGCAGCAAGCTGGCGTTCATTAACGTGGCTGAGTCCATGCTGGAAAGCAACTTCCTGGAACTGCTGCAGCCGCAGCGCGTGGTACTCGAAGTGCTGGAAACCACCACAGCAACGCCGGAACTCCTGGCCCGCGTGAAAGAACTGCGTAGCCAGGGCTTTGGTATTGCGCTGGATGACTTTGAACTCTCGCCGCAAACCGCGCCGTTCCTGGAGTTTGCCAACTACATCAAACTGGATGTGCAAGCACTGGGGATGGAGCGCCTGCCGGCGATCTCCAAGGCACTGCGCAAGTATCCGGTGCTGCAGATTGCGGAAAAGGTCGAGACCAAGGAAGAGTTCCGCAAGTGTATGGACATTGGTTTTGACGCGTTCCAGGGCTATTACTTTGCCCACCCGGAAACACTGTCGGCCAAGGTGATCAACCCCAATTACGCCAACATCCTCAATCTGTTGAACATGTTGCGCAACAACGCGGAAATCCGCGATATCGAGAATGCGCTCAAGCGTGACGTGGCGCTCTCGTTCAAGTTGCTGCGTTACATCAATAGCGTGGGTTTTGGTCTGTCGTGCGAAATCCAGTCATTCCGTCATGCCGTGACCATTCTGGGTTACCAGAAGCTGTACCGCTGGCTGACCCTGTTGCTGGTCACTGCCAGCACGGAAGCCGGCTCGCCCCCTGCCCTGCTGAAAACCGCTGTCACACGCGGCCGCCTGGTGGAGCTCTTGGGTAGCCACTTGCTGGATGGCCAGGACCGCGACAACCTCTTCATCGTCGGCATTTTCTCTTTGCTGGATGTACTGCTGGATATGCCGATGGATCGCGTGCTGGAAACGCTGATCCTGCCGGAAAGTATTGCCGATGCGCTGACCGAGCGCTCCGGTATCTACGGCCCGTTCCTGGAACTGGCTGAGGCTTGCGAAGACCCGGACATGTCTGAAGTGCCACGCCTGTGCGACCAGTTGCAACTGACGCCAGACATGCTCAACCGTGCGCATGGCCAGTCATTGTTGTGGGTAGAAGAGCTGGGCCTGTAAGCCCTTGTGCTGACCTTGTTCTGAAGATTGTCTGCAACAAAAAACCCGTCATCTGACGGGTTTTTTGTTTTGGGGCGCCATATACACGCCAGTGATCAACGCTCAGTTGGCCACCGGGCTGGGCTCCAGCACACGCCAGCCCTGGCCGCGGCTTTCGATCTCCAGCGAATGTTGTTCCTTACCCTGATTGTCGATCAGCGTAGCGAACTTGGGGTATTGCTGGCGGATTACATCATCTTTGGCCCAATCAGCTACGCCATCGAGCTTGGTCGTAAATACCACCTTGTCGCGGCTGTAGTTGTCTGCGGTCTCTTCAACCGTGTTGCTGACCACTTTGTCGACTTCCGGTGTGCCGCTGCAAAATCCTGGCGGCGTATTGCCGTCATAAGCGTCCTTGCCCTTGTCGGTCGCGGCAAACTGGACCTGGCCGCCATCGGCCGGGGCTTCTGCAATCAAGCCCACTTTAACCAGCGCTGCCAGTTGCGCGCCATTGGGATCGGTGAGTTTGGCGTAATCCTTGGCCACGGGGGTGTTGAACGCAATCGGCATGGACACGCAGTTTTGCTGATCGGCCTGAATGAAATTGTTCAGGGTGTTGATCAGATCTTTGTCATCAAGCGCTACTTTGGGCGCATCACTGCTCTTGCCACACGCGGTCAGCGCAAATACGGCGGCCAGTGCCACCACCGACGCCACAAGGCGTTTACCGTTTACCCGTTCCATCTGGGACGCTCCTGAATATCAATATTGGATTTGATTAGTGTTGTTTCGTGCGGTTGCAAACGCAGCCCTTGCACCTGGTCTGCCCCGGCTCCGCTACAAATACTGCGTTCGGGGAAATAGATACCGTAAAAGTGGCGACAGGACAATGCCCGCATGCCACATGCGGGATTTATGCAGCATGCATGAGGCAGGAATATGCAGGGGATTTTTTGGGAAAAACCGGGGTTTGGGGGAGGGAATCGGGGAGTGTTGATGTTGAGGGTGGCAAGTATGGGGATGTTAGCGCCTGGCGGCGCAGGCTCGAAGAGCATTTGATACCGGCGGTGGCCGGAGCACGTTACTTTCTTTGCTTCGCCAAAGAAAGTAACCAAAGAAAGGCGACCCCAGCCCGGAGGGCCGCCCGGCTGGGG
>JASLES010000224.1 GCA_030151005.1 Silvimonas sp. | reverse complement strand
CATGTTTTGTTCTCCCCAGATACGCCGGACCCATGCAGAGACCTACGTTGTATTTACGGTTGTAGATCAACCGCAGGTCGGTGGACATTGCCGGATTCAGCAGGTGGGCCGCCCACCTGCCAATGCAGAATCAGCCCGGATCGTGTTGCGTGCGCCAGTAGGCTACCAACGCATTGGCGTGACCATGCCCGAGACCATATTCAGATTTGAGTGTGCAGACCATTTCCATATGTTTCTTGCCGCGCATGCCGTCCAGCACAGCTAGCCAGTGAGAGATGGGCTGGCCGCAGGTTTTCTCAATGGACGGGAAATAGGAGGCAGGGCCGGTGACTTTCTTTTCGGCAGTCATGGGGGCTTCCTGGGCCGTTGTGGGCCTGTTGTGCAGTGGTTCAGGAATACACGATGTGGGGCGATTTTGCCAAAACCACGCGGGTATTCGGGCGACAAGGCGCGCCGGAAAACAAAAAACCCCGCAAGCCGAAGCTTGACGGGGTTTTGAGTACTCCACCGGAAAACCGGTGAAGAAATTCTGGTGGCTATGACGGGACTCGAACCTGTGACCCCAGCATTATGAGTGCTGTGCTCTAACCGACTGAGCTACATAGCCATGAGAGTCGGCGATTCTGAAGGGGAGTGCGGCACCTGTCAAGCGGGGCGTGCAAAAATAATCCGCAAAAGCTGATTTACAGCATGCCGTTTACAGCTTGTATGAGTCATCCCCCCGCTCGAACCCGGCCAGCAGGGTCGGCAAGGCCAGATTGCGGGAGAACGCAATGGCTTTGAACAGCTCGCCCATCTCAGCCGGGCTGGTCAGTTTATGCACCGCGGCGGCCACGGGCGCGTATTGTTTGACGTTTTCTGCGCCCACGGCCGCAAGCCGGGCGGTCAGGCCGGTGTTCAGCAGGTACTGCGCCTGCGAGACATAACCTTCCAGTTGCAGGCCGTGCTGGTCTGCGTGGCGGTAGACGGCAGAGAAGTCCACATGGCAAGTCAGATCGGCAAGGCCGGGCAGGTAAAACGGATCGGTCAGGCTATGGTGGCGGTAATGCGCCATCAAGGTTCCCTGGCGGCGCTCCGGGTGGTAATACTCCATGGCCGGAAAGCCGTAATCGATAAAGAGCGCCGCGCCGCGTTCGATCATTTCGCCTACGCTGGCCATGAAACCGGGCAGCTCGGGCTGGATTTCCGTCAGGTAATCTCCGGGCAACTCCAGCGCGGTGGCTGCGTTGTACAAGCCGCCTTGCGCCATGGGCTGATCGTCAAAAGCCAGCGCGTTGTCGCGCCAGACCACACCGCGTTCAAACAGCGCGCCGTTATCGTTGCGGTAAACCAGCGCGCAAGGAATGGCGTCGAACACTTCGTTGGCAATGACCATGCCATTGAACATGACGGGCAGGGTGTCCAGCCAGATCACCCGTTCGGCCAGATGCGGGACCAGCGTTTGCAGCGTGGCGCGCTGGCGTTCCTTGAGTTCGGCAGACAGGTCCACGATGTAGTAATGGCGCGGCAGGGTGTCCAGACGCTCCAGTTCTGTCAGTATCTGGGCAGCAAGCTTGCCGGTGCCGGCACCAAACTCCAGAACGTCGCCGGTGCCCAGGGCGTGCAGCACTTGTGCCGTAGTGGTTGCAAGGCAGGCGCCAAACAGGGGGGAGAGTTCTGGTGCGGTGACAAAGTCGCCTGCTTCGCCAAATTTGGTGGCGCCGCCAGAGTAATACCCCAGCCCAGGCTCATACAGGGCCCGGCGCATGTAGTCGCTGAAAGACAACCAGCCGCCGGCATCGTCGATGGCCTGTCTGATGCGGTCGACCAGCTGCGCGCTGGCGGCCAGGGCTTCGGGTGTGGCGGGGGGAAGTTGCGGCAGAGTCATGTGGGCAGCAGAATCACGCATTGGCGATGGGGTTATCCAGCTGCCAATTCTAAAGTAAATGTTGTCATCTGGCCTGGCGGCATCCGCCAGTGCCGGGTAAACGGAGAAACTGCATGGAGAAGGTGGCGCTGGTGACCGGCGGCGCGCGTCGGGTCGGAGCGGGCATAGTCCGGTACTTGCATGAACGTGGCTGGCGCGTCGCGTTGCATTACCGGAGTTCTGCGGCGCAAGCGCAGGCGCTGGTTGATGAACTGAACGCACAACGGCCAGGTTCCGTGGCCCTGTTCCAGGCCGATTTGCTTGATACGGCCAGATTGCCCGCGCTGGTTACGGCCGTATTGACGCACTTTGGCCGGCTGGATGCACTGGTCAATAACGCCTCTTCTTTCTTTCCCACGCCGGTGGGCCAGTTTACCGAAGAGGCCTGGCAGGATTTGTTGGGCTCCAACCTCAAGGCTCCGATTTTTCTGGCGCAGGCTGCCGTAGCCGCCCTGCGGGAAACACATGGTGCCATCGTCAGCATTGCGGACATTCACGCAGACCGGCCTTATCCGGAACACACGCTGTACACGGTGGCCAAAGCCGGCCTGGTTGCCATGACGCGTTCACTGGCGCGGGAGCTGGCCCCGCAAGTGCGGGTGAGCGCGGTAGCCCCAGGCTCCAATCTCTGGCCCGATCACGACAGCGTATTTGATGCACAAGAGCGCGCGCGGATTGAAGCGAGTATTCCGCTGGGCCGCACCGGCACGCCGCAAGATCTGGCGCAGGCCATCCACTTTTTGCTGGAGGCGCCCTATGTCACCGGGGTCATCTTGCCGGTGGACGGCGGCCGCAGCGTAGTGCTGTAACCCGGACATGGCCGTACTGGGCCGATTTCGGTTAAAATCGCCGTCAATTCAACCATCTATCCAACGGGGCGCATGCGGATAACCACGCCGTATGCGCCCCGCGAGCTTTTAGCCATGAACGCAGCAACCGAAACTACCGCCCTGACTGAGGCGGAAAAAAAGCAGCAATACAATTTCAACAAGCTCACCAAGTGGCTGCGCCACGGCGTGGGCGACGCCATCAACGATTTCAACATGATCGAAGAGGGCGACAAGGTGATGGTGTGCCTGTCCGGCGGTAAAGACAGCTACACCATGCTGGATATCCTGATGGGTTTGCAGCGCTCTGCCCCCATCAATTTCAGCATCGTGGCCGTGAACCTGGACCAGAAACAGCCCGGTTTTCCGGAGCACGTGCTGCCGGAATACCTCAAGGCACTCGGCGTCGAGTACCACATCATCGAAGAAGACACGTATTCCATCGTCAAGCGCGTGGTGCCGGAAGGCAAAACCACCTGTGGCCTGTGTTCGCGCCTGCGTCGCGGCATTCTGTACCGCGTGGCCGATGAGCTGGGCGCCACCAAAATTGCGCTGGGCCATCATCGTGAAGACATTCTGGAAACACTGTTCCTGAACATGTTCTACGGCGGCAAGATGAAATCCATGCCGCCCAAGCTGGTTAGCGATGACGGCAAACACGTGGTGATCCGCCCGCTGGCCTATTGCCGCGAGAAAGACATCGTTCGCTATGCCGAGGCGCGGCAGTTTCCGATCATTCCGTGCAATTTGTGCGGCAGCCAGCCCAATCTGCAACGCGAAGTGGTGGGGCAGATGATCAAGGATTGGGACAAGCGTTTTCCAGGTCGTATCGAGAGCATGTTCCGCGCCATGCAGAACGTGGTGCCATCTCACCTGGCCGATACGCGCCTGTACGACTTCAAGAATGCCAAAGCCGATGGTATTGCACGCGATGACGGCGACAAGGCGTTTGACCGGGACCAGTTCAGCGAACCGGGCCGGATCAACATCCTGGCCAGCAAGCCGGATGGCGAGGCGCAGGACAGTGCCTGCGGTGATTTCTGATGTTGTTCAGATCAAAACGGATCAGCCCGGCCGCACACGAAGAAATCCAGATCGACATTTCGGACTCGCTCGGTATCCGCAAATTGCACTTTGGGGGTGACGACACCCAGAGCGCCATGCGTGTGAGCGACCCGCTGGAGCTAGTACTGGCCTACACGCGCTGCCTGTTTGGTTTTCTGCTGTTTAACCCGCAGCCGCGCAATGCACTGCTGATCGGGTTGGGGGGCGGTTCAATTGCCAAATGGATGCACGAGAAAATGCCCGCCACCCTGCTGACTGCGGTGGAGTTACATCCGCAAGTTGTGGCTGTGGCGCGTTCCATGTTCCAGTTGCCCATGGATGATGATCACCTGCAAGTGGTGGTGGGTGATGGCGCGGCGCACGTGTACGCCATGCCGGATGCGTCTACCGACCTGATCATGATGGATGCCTACTCGGCCTCAGGCATTGCCGAGCCGCTGGCCACTGCCGACTTTTTCAGCGCTTGCCGTGATCGTCTGACTGAAGATGGCGTGCTGGTGGTCAATCTGTGGGGATCAGACCGGCGCTTTGAAACCTACCGTGACCGCCTGAGCGCCGCATTTAACGAGCGTATTTTGCTGTTGCCCGCCCGGCAAAAGGGCAATGTACTGGCGTTTTGCTTTGTGCGCGGCCAGAACAACCCCGGTTGGGCCACGTTGGCAGAACGCGCCGAGGCACTGAAAAACCAGTACGGGCTGGAATTTGACGAGTTCGTCAGCGACCTGGCACGCCTGAATCCGCACAACGATCGCAAGATCTTCATTTGATTGCAAAATGCTGCGAGCCGCATCGCAGCACGGCATGACACTGTATTCAGACTCGTCCTGGACCCCGGTAAAAACCCGCTTTGCAGCGCCGGATCGCATTTGCTGGTTTCCAAGCCTTGGCGGATGTGGAAAAATCGGGGTTAACCAAAGTTTAACAAGGTATTACCCATGCTCGACCGAGACGGTTATCGTCCGAACGTCGGCATCATCATCATCAACCAAAGGAATCAGGTTTTCTGGGGAAAACGCGTACGCGAGCATTCCTGGCAATTCCCGCAGGGTGGGATCAAACAGGGTGAAACACCGGAACAAGCCATGTTCCGCGAGCTGATGGAAGAAGTCGGCCTGTCGTCGCAACAGGTCGAAATCATCGGTCGCACGCGCGAATGGTTGAAATATGATGTGCCGACCAACTGGGTCCGCCGCGAATGGCGCGGTACTTATAAAGGACAAAAACAGATCTGGTTTTTACTGCGGCTTAAAGGACATGACTCTGATGTCTGCCTGCGCCGCACCAACCACCCCGAGTTCGACGCCTGGCGCTGGAACGAGTGGTGGTCGCCGTTGGAGGCCGTGATTGAGTTCAAACGTGGCGTGTATGAAGCCGCGTTGTCGGAGTTGTCGCGTTTTCTGGATCGCGCGCCGGATCGTCGGCCGCCGACCCCAACTTCGTCGACTTGAACACGGTAGTAGCCCGCTGTAACACGCATCAATGATCCGGCCCCAAGGCGGGGTGGCTGCTGTTGCCATCTTGCCCGGGCCGGTTTTCTTCCCGGATTTCGACAGTGGCCCGGTTGGGCCAGGCAACAAGGCACAACAGAAGGCCCACGCCATGCCGGACACACCTGCCCCTTCCACCCCGGAAATGCACTGGCGCTCGCTCGCCGTGCTTAACCTGTTCCGCCTGTTGTGCGTGGTGGGGCTGGTCCTCAGTATTGCCGTTTTTTCCCACCGTTTTGTCACAGACCCCAGCCTGCGCGAGCCCTTTTTGTGGCTGATTGCGGGTGATCTTGTACTGGTTGGCCTGTTTGCGCTGACCATTACCAAGCGCATGCCCGGTTTTGAAATCCAGCTCAGTGTGCAGGTCGTCACCGATGTGATCTTCCTGGTGAGCCTGATGGATCTGTTTGGTGGCGTAAAAAGTGGCCTGGGTATCTTGTTGCTGCCTTATCTGGCGGCGGCGGGGCTGATTTCACGCGGGCGCATGACCTTGTTCCATGCGGCCGTGGCCAGCATTGCGCTGTTGATTGAGCAACTGTGGCGGGTGGTGGCATTCCAGTCTTCGCTGGATGAAAACTTCACCCCTGCCTTATTGTGTGTTGCCTGTTTTGCGGTGGCCTGGCTGGGGCATCGCTTATCCCGTACGGCGGAAGCCAGTGAAAAGCTGGCCGAACAGCGGGGGGTGGATTTGCAGAACCTGGCGCAGGTGAACCAGCGCATCCTGCAGGACATCTCGGATGGCGTCGTGGTGGTGGATAGTCTTGGACACATCCGCCAGTTTAACGAGCGTGCCGAACAATTGACCGGGCGCAGCCTGTTGATTGGTGATCTGGTGGCAGAACCATTGCCCCGCCTCGCGGAGGCCGTGGCAGCCTGGCAAATTGACCGCACGCGGGTGGCTGAGCTGGTTGCCGGCGGGCGCCCGCAGAAGACGCTGCGTCTGCGTATGGTTGGGTTGTCTGAGCAAGAACCGGGCGATGTAATGGTGTATCTGGAAGACATGGACCGCCTGCGGCATGAATCCCAACAGCTCAAACTGGCCGCGCTGGGCCGGCTGACGGCCAATCTGGCCCATGAAATCCGCAATCCACTCTCGGCGATCAGCCATGCCGCGCAATTGCTGGCTGAAGAAACCACGGATGATCCGCTATATACAAGGCTGACCGCGATTATTGGCGACAATGCCGGCCGGCTGGAGCGCATGGTGCATGACGTGCTGGAACTGAACCGGCGCGACCGCTTGCAGATTACCGAAATCAATCTGGCGCAATGGCTGGAGAGCTTCCTGGGGGAGTTTCGTCAGGTAGAAAAGATCGCTCCGCCGCTGCCGCTTCTCTGCCCACCAGATGCAGTGATACGGTTCGACCCTGGCCATTTGCACCAGGTGTTGTGGAATCTGGCGCGCAATGGCTGGCGCTATTGCAGCCAGGCCGAGGGCAGTCTGACCTTTACGGTTGCGCAGGCCGATGGCCACTGGCGGCTGGATGTCTACAACGACGGGCCGCCTGTACCCGCTGATGCGCAGGTGCAACTGTTCGAGCCGTTCTTCACCACAGAATCGAAAGGCACCGGACTGGGTCTGTATATTGCGCGGGAGATCTGTGCCGCCAATGCGGCGCACCTGGTGTATGCGCCGCCAGAAAAAGGCGCGCGTTTTCGCATTACCTTCGGAATGAATGATGGCCAGAAAAACACGAACGGATAAACGCGTTCTGGTGGTGGATGATGAAGTCGATCTGGCAGAACTGCTAGAGCTGACACTGCTCAAAATGGGCTTGTCGGTGGATACCGCCAACAGTGTGGCGCAGGCCCGGCAACGGCTGGACGGCCAGCGCTACGATTTTTGCCTGACCGATATGCGCATGACCGATGGTGATGGCATGGACGTCATTCGCTACGTGCAGCAAAAAAAGCTGGATGTGCCGGTGGCCGTGATCACCGCCTATGGCAGCACGCAAAACGCGGTCGATGCGCTCAAGGCGGGCGCGTTTGACTACCTGGCCAAGCCGGTGTCGCTGGAACAACTGCGGACGCTGATCAAATCTGCGCTCAATCTGGATGACGAAACAGCTGCTCCGGCCAGCGATGCGCCGGCTCGCATGTTGCTGGGCGAATCCCCAGCCATGAAACAAGTGCTGGAACTGATCGACAAACTGGCACGTAGCGCCGCGCCGGTTTACGTGAGCGGTGAATCGGGCTCCGGCAAGGAGCGCGCGGCGCGCATGGTTCACGCCCAGTCGGTGCGGACGGAAAAACCGTTTGTAGCCGTCAATTGCGGGGCGATCCCGGAAAATCTCATGGAAAGCGAGTTTTTCGGCTACCGCAAGGGCGCGTTTACCGGTGCTGATGCGGATCGTGACGGGTTTTTCCAGGCCGCACACGGCGGCACTTTGTTTCTGGATGAGGTTGCCGACCTGCCACTACCCATGCAGGTCAAACTGCTGCGTGCCATTCAGGAGCGCAAAGTGCGCAAGGTGGGTGCCACCCAGGAAGAAGCCGTCGATGTGCGCATTATCAGCGCCACGCACCAGAATCTGGCCCGCTGTGTGGAAAGCGGGCGCTTTCGCCAGGATTTGTATTACCGGCTCAATGTGATTGAACTGCACATGCCGCCGCTGCGC
>JASLES010000212.1 GCA_030151005.1 Silvimonas sp. | reverse complement strand
TACACGCCCACCAACCAGCCAGATGCATCGCAGACCGCACTCACAAACCCGGTCAATGTGCATCACGCCGCCAGCGCGTCCGTGTTTGTGGTGGCGTTACTTCGCGATGATCTTGCCCTTGGCTGTGGCTTGATGAAAATCATCAAACCAGGTGTACTCACCCGGCGAGAGCGGCGCGAGGATCACAAACGACGTCACGCCAGGGCCCAGCACTTTTTCCTTGCGCAGCTGTGTGCTTTCGAACTCGGCCGCCTGCGTCCCGGTATTGCTCAGCACCACGCGGATCTTCTTGCCTGCGGGCACATTGAGCACGGTCGGGTTCGCTTTGCCGTCCTTGAATTCGATTTTGACTTCATGCGTGTCGTCAGCCAGCACTGTTCCGGTCAGGGACGCCAGCGCCAGGGTCAGCGCAAACAGGGTCTTACGCATTGATCTCGTTCCTTTTACAACGTTCAGGTCGCCTTGTTGCGGGCGAGATGACAACAGCATTGCGCTGCGGCTTCAAGCACAAATGGGCGCACAGCCTTGCTGCACGCCCATTATGTTTTCTGTCGTGTTTACCGACCGATCAGTAACCGCCCTTCTTGCCGGTACCGGCGAAGGTGAACTCATAGTCATTGGTGATGGTGTCAAACCACGGACCCACGCCGGTTTCTTTATCCACGTGACGACCAAAATGGCCCATCGGGTTCTTGGATGGCGGCAGAATGGTCAGGTGCAGTTTGTATTTACCCGGGCCAAACAGTTTGACGTTGTCGCCATAGTGCGGGCCGTCATTGGCGACCATGGCCATCATGTCACCCGACACTTTCTGGTTGGTGCCCACCTTGGTGACTTCGTACTTCACCAGCAGCGCCGGCATCCATTCCCCTTCAGCAAAACCGTTGGGATTGTTTTTCAGCGCGTGGATATCGGCCTCAAGGTGGATGTCCGATTCTTCCGCCTTGCGCATCATGCCTTCCGGATCCATTTTGATCGGCTGCAGGTAGACCGCGCCGATTTCCATGCCGCCCTTGAGCAGCGGCTTGCCGATCGGGTATTCAGCCGCCCAGGCCGAAGCAGTCAAAGTCAGCGCGGCAACGGCGCCAGCCAGAATCGAAACACGCATTATGTAGTTACCTCGTCAGAAGTTGAGTATCAGCGCAGGTGCGGTTGGTGATATTAATTTGAGAATTGAGAAACGTTCTCATTTATAGTGCATGATGCCTGACCGGCAAAAAAGCCTCAAGCGTAAAAACGTAACATTGATATGCATTGCGCCGATTACCACAGCCGCAGCCCCCATCCGGCATGATTTGCGTGCCTGATACTGCAGCGCATCGTGCATGCCGTGACGCCCCCGCCCCTCTCCCCGTATAATTAGCCCCTTTTGACCGATTCATTTCCCGGACCAGGCCATGCAAGAGCAATACACCCCAGCGACCGTCGAAACCGCCGCGCAAAGCGAGTGGGCAGAACACCAGACCGACCGCGCGCTGGAAGATGCCAGCAAACCCAAGTATTACTGCCTATCCATGTTCCCCTACCCGTCCGGGAAACTGCACATGGGGCACGTGCGCAACTACACCATTGGTGACGTGCTGACGCGCTTTATGCGCATGAATGGTTTCAATGTCCTGCAACCGATGGGTTGGGATGCGTTTGGCATGCCGGCAGAAAACGCCGCCATCAAGAACGGCGTCGCCCCGGCCAAGTGGACGTACGAAAACATTGACTACATGAAAACGCAGTTGAAATCGCTGGGTCTGGCGATCGACTGGGAGCGTGAAGTCGCGACCTGCAAGCCCGAGTACTATCGCTGGGAACAATGGCTGTTCACGCGCCTGTACAAGAAGGGCGTGATCTACAAAAAGAGCGGTATGGTCAACTGGGACCCGGTCGACAACACCGTGCTGGCCAATGAACAAGTGATTGATGGCCGCGGCTGGCGCTCTGGCGCGCTGGTTGAGAAGCGCGAAATCCCGATGTATTACTTCCGCATCACCGATTACGCAGAACAACTCCTGCAAGATCTGGATCAACTGGATGGCTGGCCGGAACAGGTCAAAACCATGCAGCGCAACTGGATCGGCAAGAGCTTTGGTGCCGAAGTGGCGTTTGACTACGATCTGGACTCCATCGGCCAGGCTGGCCAGTTGAAGGTGTACACCACCCGCCCCGACACGCTGATGGGCGCAACGTATGTCGCCATTGCGGCCGAACATCCGCTGGCCACGCTGGCTGCCGCCAGCAAGCCCGAACTGCAAACCTTTATTGCCGAGTGCAAATCCGGCTCCGTGGCCGAGGCCGATGTCGCCACCATGGAAAAGAAGGGCATGCCGACAGGCCAGTTCGTCGTTCACCCGCTGACCGGCGACAAACTGCCAGTGTGGATCGCCAACTATGTACTGTGGGGCTACGGCGAAGGTGCAGTCATGGCCGTGCCGGGTCACGATGAGCGCGACTTTGAATTTGCCAACAAGTACAGCCTGCCCGTCGTGCAAGTGTACGAACCGGTTGCCGGCGACGCACAGTTTGACAGCAAGACCTGGCAAGAATGGTATGGCGCCAAGGACGACTCCGTATGCACCATCAACAGTGGCAAGTACAACGGCCAGCATTTCCAGGGCGCGTTCGACGGCATCGTCGGTGATCTGGAAAGCAACACCCATGGCGCCAAGCGTACCCAATACCGTTTGCGCGACTGGGGTATCAGCCGCCAACGCTACTGGGGTTGCCCGATTCCGGTGATCCATTGCCCAGATTGCGGCGACGTGCCGGTGCCGGAAGACCAACTGCCCGTCGTGCTGCCAGAGAATGTGGTCCCGGATGGCCGCGGCAACCCGCTGGCCAAAATGCCCGAGTTTTACGAAACCACCTGCCCGTGCTGCGGCAAGCCGGCCCGTCGTGAAACGGACACCATGGACACTTTTGTTGAATCGTCCTGGTACTACGCCCGTTACACCTCGCCTGATGCGCAAACCGGCATGGTCGATGAGCGCGCCAAATACTGGCTGGATGTCGACCAGTACATCGGCGGTATCGAACACGCGATTTTGCATTTGTTGTACGCGCGCTTCTTCCACAAACTGATGCGCGACGAAGGCCTGATCCACACTGACGAGCCGTTCCGCAACCTGCTGACGCAAGGCATGGTCGTGTGCGAGACGTTCTATCGCGAACATGCAGATGGCAAGAAAGACTGGTTCGCCCCCGCTGATATCGATATCGAACGCGACGGCAAAGGCAAGATCGTCAAGGCCAACCTTAAAAGCGATGGCCAACCGGTGACGGTAGGCGGCATCGAAAAGATGTCCAAGTCCAAGAACAATGGGGTAGATCCGCAAGCGCTGATTGAAAAGTACGGCGCGGATACGGCCCGCTTGTTCATGATGTTTGCCGCACCGCCGGATCAAAGTCTGGAATGGTCTGACGCTGGCGTGGAAGGCGCGTACCGCTTCCTGCGTCGCTTGTGGAAACTGGTGCACGATCACGTATCGCAAGGTGGTCCGGTAGCGGCCTACGCTGGCGGCGATCTGTCTGCTGAACTCAAGGGCCTGCGTTTCGCCCTGCACACCACCATTCAGAAAGTGGCCGATGATTATGGTCGCCGCAAACAATTCAACACCGCCATCGCCGCGGTCATGGAACTCCTGAATGCGCTGGGTAAAGCACAGATTACGGACGCAGCTGGCCGCGCAGTAGCGCAGGAAGTGTTGCAGGCCGCTACGCTGCTGCTGTCGCCGATCGTGCCGCACGCGGCCAACGCGCTCTGGTCTGAACTGCAACCGGGCACGCGCCTGGCGGAACAAGCCTGGCCGAAGGTCGATGCAAGCGCACTGGTACAAGATGAAATCGACATGGTGGTTCAAGTGAACGGCAAGCTGCGCGCAACCATTCGCGTGAGCAAAGACGCCACACGGGACGCCATCGAAGCCATCGCACTGGCCGACGAGAACGTGCAGCGTTTTGTTGAAGGCACGCCGAAGAAGGTCATCGTGGTGCCCGGTCGCCTTGTGAACATCGTCGCCTGAACATGACCAACACCAAGGGTTCTGCAATGACTGCACTGCTGCGCCGCCTGACGGCACTTCTCCTGATCAGCCTGTTGGCGGCCTGCGGCTTTCATTTGCGCGGACAGGGCCCGAATTCGGGCTTTGCCTACCCTGAGGCCTATGTCGACGGCAACGGCGGCGTAGCGCAGCAACTGCGGCTCTACCTGCCACTGCTGCCCAACGTGAAACTGGTCAAGGATGCCACCACCAAGGGTGTGGCCAAAATCAGCATTGCCGGTGAAGCCACCAACAGCACCGTGCTGACCATCAATAGCTCAGGCCAGGCGACCGAATACCTGACTTCGCTGGTGGTGACCTTCAGCGCGTGGCGCCCGGATGGCACGGCCATCATGGAAGGCCAGCAGGTCACTTTGTCACGCAGCTATTCCTATGACCCCAACAATCCGATCGCAATGACGGGCGAATCCAATCGTCTTGTGAAAGATATGCAGCAAGACGCCTCGCAGCTGATCCTGCGCCGGATCAACGCGGTCGCGACACACGGTCAGGATGCGCACTGAAGACCTGGCCCGCCACCTTAAAGGCGGGATGTCCCCTCTTTACGTGCTGCATGGCGAAGAAGGCTTCCTGACGCTGGAGTCCGCGCAGGCCATCCGGGAGGCAGCCTTGCGGCACGGCTATGGCGAGCGTGAAGTGCTCACCGTGGAGAGCGGTTTCTCCTGGAGCCAGCTCACTGCGTCTGGTAACTCGTTCAGCCTGTTCGCTGAGAAAAAACTGGTCGAATTGCGTATTCCCACCGGCAAGCCCGGTGTGGAGGGCGCCAAGGCGCTAGAAAGCTACGCCGCTCGCCTGCCGGAAGACACCGTCACCGTGGTGCAGATGCCCAAGATTGACCGCACTGCGCAGAACGCCAAATGGTTTCAGGCGCTCTCGCAACATGGCGAAGTGATCGAGGCCCGACCGATTGAACGCACCGCCCTGCCCACCTGGATTGGACTGCGCCTGACCGCCCAGCAACAGCAGCTTGATGCCGACGCCATGCGTTTTCTGGTCGATCGCGTAGAAGGCAATCTGTTTGCCGCACACCAGGAAGTCCTCAAACTCGGTTTGCTCCATCCCGCCGGCACGCTGTCACTCGATCAGGTGCGCGAAGCCGTGGCCAATGTGGCGCGCTACGATGTGTTCCAGATGGGCGAAGCGCTGCTGGCTGGTGATGCCCCCCGCTTTGTGCGCATGCTTGATGGCTTGCGCGCGGAAGGCGAAGCGCCCCATCTGGTCTTATGGGCTCTCTCTGAAGAAGTCCGCGCCTTGTGGCGACTGGCACAAGGCCGCGCCAATGGCGCCAACATGGCCCAGCTCTATAAAGAAAACCGGGTCTGGGGGGCCAAACAAGGCCTGGTGGACAGAGCGCTGGACCGCGTCAGCGGCCCGCAGCTGCGACAAGCCCTCACATTGGCTG
>JASLES010000205.1 GCA_030151005.1 Silvimonas sp. | reverse complement strand
CATTTGCGATCCCGCGCAGAGTTACCCAGATAAAAGCCACCCGGCACGTGGACGCGGTGGTTGAAGTCGGCAAAGCCGTCAATCACCTCGCCAATCTTGTCGCGGATGCGGTCGTAGTCTTCAATCATCCACAGCCAGGGGGTCTTGCTGTGCTTTAGCGTAGCGGCGGCCATGCGCGCCACAATGGCGGGCTCGGACAACAGGTGTTCCGACGCCGGCGCATTCATGCCGGCCGAGATATGCACCATGCTCATGGAGTCTTCTACCGTCACGCCTTGTGCGCCGCCCACTTGCTGGTCAACCTCGGTACGGCCCAGGCACGGCATGATCAGCGCGTCTTTGCCATGTTCCAGATGAGAACGGTTCAGCTTGGTGGTGACGTGTACAGTCAGCTCGCACTGGCGCAAGCCGGCGCGGGTGCGGTCAGAATCTGGCGTGGCAGAGGCAAAGTTGCCGCCCATGCCGATAAACACTTTGGCCTCGCCCTTGAGCATGGCTTCAATGCCGCCCACCACATCGTGGCCGTGTTCTTGCGGTGGCGCAAAATCAAACGCCTTGCCCAACTTGTTCAGGAAGTCGACCGAGGGCTTTTCGTAAATACCCATGGTGCGGTCGCCCTGCACATTGGAATGCCCGCGCACCGGGCACGCACCCGCGCCTGGCTTGCCGATATTGCCCTTGAGCAGCAGCAAATTGATGATGGCCTGGATGGTGGCCACCGAGTGCTTGTGCTGGGTGATGCCCATACCCCAGGTACAAATGGTGGCATTGCTGGCCATATAGATATCCGCAATGTCGCGGATTTGCGCTTCAGACAGGCCAGACTGTTCTTCGATGTGTTCCCACAGTTGGGCGTCCAGCATGGCCAGAAAATCTTCAAAGCCGACGGTGTGTTCTTCGATGAAGTCGGCGTCAATCACGCCGGATTCCACCACCGCCTTGGCCAGACCAATGGCGACGGCCATATCGCCGCCAATGCGTACCTGGTAATAGCTGGAGGCAATTTTTGAGCCATTGCTGGACAACATATCCAGCGGGCTTTGCGGGTCGGCAAAGCGTTCCAGACCACGTTCACGCAGCGGGTTGAACACCACAATGCGGCAACCGCGCTTGGCGGCTTCGCGCAGCGTGCCCAGCATGCGCGGGTGGTTGGTGCCAGGGTTCTGACCAAAAATGAAAATGGCTTCGGCGTGGTCAAAGTCTTCCAGTGTGACCGTGCCCTTGCCAATGCCGATCTGCTCTTTCATGGCGGTGCCTGAGGGCTCGTGGCACATGTTGGAGCAATCAGGCAGGTTGTTGGTGCCGAACTCGCGGATAAACAACTGGTAGAGGAAGGCGGCCTCGTTAGAGGTGCGGCCAGAGGTGTAAAACAAGGCTTCATGCGGGCTGGCCAGCGCATTCAGGTGCCTGGCCGTCAGCGCAAACGCATCATCCCAGGACACTGCGACGTAACGGTCCGTGGCGGCGTCATAACGCATGGGTTCGGTCAGGCGGCCTTGCGCTTCCAGCCAGTAATCATCCTGGGCATTGAGTTCGGTGACCGTGTGCTGGGCAAAAAATGCCCGGTCGATGCGGCGCTCCGTGGCTTCTGCCGCGACGGCTTTGGCGCCGTTTTCACAGAACTCAAAGGTAGAGTGATGGTTTTTGTCCGGCCAGGCGCAACCAGGGCAATCAAACCCGTCTGGCTGGTTTTGTTTAAGCAGCGTGTGAATCCCGCGCACCATGACGCCTTGTTCCCGAATGGCGTGTAATACGCTTTTGAGTGCACCCCAGCCCCCGGCCGGACGGTTATAAAACTTGATCGCTTGCTTGCTCATTCAAAACCACCTCAGATAAACCGCTTGTCACAACATACTCAGCCCGCGGCGCTTATTCAATAAGCGTTTGACGCAGGTCAACAGCAAAATGTTCTGGCAAAAGGTTTGCCGCCCCGCCGCAATGAAGCGGACGGGGCGGAGAGTCATGCGGTTGGATCAACCAGCATCAACTTAGCCAAACAGGGCTGCAGTCTTCTTGATGGTCTGGATCACACCCCAGGCCAGCGGAATCAGCACATATGCCCACAGCAACAGACCTTTGATCTTGGCGGTCATGTCTTAGTCCTCGCGAGAGATGAATTTTTCGTCGACGTTGGTGATCAGCGCGTTGCAGATAAAGCCCACAACCAGCAGACCGGCCATCACGTACATGGTGGTGCTATAAGCCGATGCCTTGGCCACGCCCTGGCTGATCTGGTAATCACGCATGTAGTTCACGATCACCGGGCCCAGCACGCCGGCGGCAGACCATGCGGTCAGCAAACGGCCATGAATGGCACCTACATAACGCGTACCAAACTTGTCAGAGAGATACGCCGGGATGGTGGCAAAACCGCCGCCATACATCGACAGAATCACGGCATACAGACCCACAAACAGCGCCACGCTGCCCGCACCCACGGTCGGCACCAGTGCGTACAGCACCGCGCCCAGCAGCAGGAACACCAGGTAGGTGGTCTTGCGGCCAATCAGGTCAGACACGCTGGACCAGAAGAAACGACCACCCATATTGAAGATGGATAGCAGGCCAACGAAACCGGCAGCAGCAGCAGCCGTTACGGAACCCTTGAACACTTCCTGGATCATCAGCGAGGCTTGACCCAGCACACCGATACCGGCGGTCACGTTCAGGCACAGCACAGCCCACATCAGCCAGAACTGCGGGGTTTTCAGGGCGGTATCGGCATCCACGTAAACGTGGCTGGCCAGTTTCTTCGGGTCTTCTTTTTCAACGAAACCTTCCGGCTTCCAGCCCGGTGCCGGCAGACGCACGGTGAACGCGCCAATCAGCATCGAAACCGTATAGATCAAGCCCATGAACACAAAGGTCTCGGCAATGCCAGGACCGGTGTCAGACTTGAATTTGTCCATCAGGTACACGGCCAGCGGCGCGCCAATCATGGCACCGCCACCAAAACCCATAATGGCCAGGCCCGTGGCCATGCCACGACGATCCGGGAACCACTTGATCAGCGTCGAGACCGGCGAAACATAGCCCAGACCCAGACCCACGCCACCCAGCACGCCATAACCCAGGTACAGCAACCACAGTTGCTGCGTCGAGATACCCAAAGCCGAGACCAGGAAACCACCGCCAAAGCACAGCGCAGCGGTAAACATGGTGGCACGCGGGCCAACACGCTCAAGCCATTTGCCCCCAAATGCGGCAGACAGCCCCAGAAAAACGATGGCCAGAGAGAAGATCCAGCCCAGCGAAGGAATGCTCCAGCCGTAAGCTTTGTTCAGCGGTGCATTGAACACCGAAAACGCGTACGCCTGACCGATCGACAAGTGAATCGCCAGTGCGGCCGGCGGAATCAACCAACGGTTGAATTCCGGCTTGGCAATACTGAGGTTCTTGTCCAGTGTTGCGGCAAAACCCATCTATTTCCCCTTTTTATTCAAAACCTTTGCGTAAAGGAAGCGTGCAAACCCGTGCGTTGACATGCAGTTCGATCAACTCCGGCCAGTGGTCAAAAAGCGCACTACCACAAACTCGACCTTGAGATGATGCGCCATATCATAGCGCTCTTATATGCGAAATGCGTTATATATGCGGCCGTTCCGTTAGTCGGATACAAGCGGCCACCAAAGTGCAGGAGAAGTCTTACAAAAACCCGCGCCAACGGTCGCCACTGTAAGCCAGTTTTCCAGCCGGAATGCGGCTTGCAGGACAATCTGCGGGCAAGCCGGCCGTTTATCAGCCAATGCTGATTTTTGTACATCAGACCAGCCAGGAATGGCATTTATCACGCTTTTTACGGTGTGCGCCATTCTGCTGTGCCGCAACAAAGAAAGACCTGCCCCTCTGTGGAACGGCACAGGCCCGATTCGCCGCCGACGTAGCAAACTGAGGCGTCCGGGCGTTATGGCCTGGCTCACATCGGCAGACGTCTGGTACACCTGCCATAGTGACCTGATTACGTAGGCATAGTCCGACACCCATATCAGCTTGCCCTGCGCGCCTTGCCTGGCGCGGCGTGGGACACTTTATGCGGCCAGTCTGGCTTTTGATCGACAGGAAGACGCATGAGATGCATTCGATACGTTTGCTGGCTGATGCTGCTGGCCCCCCTGCCCTGCGCTTTTGCCGATCCGGTGCAAAGCGTGCCGATGCTGGAGGTTGATCGCTATCTGGGTACCTGGTACGAGATCGGTCATCTGCCCATGTTCTTTCAGCGCAACTGCGTCTCTGACACCACCGCCCAGTACAGCAAGAACGGCGACGGCACCATTGCCGTGACCAATACCTGCCGCCATGAAGACCGCCAACTGGACACCGCGCATGGCACCGCGTCGGTTGTGCCGAACTCCGGCAATGCCCGGCTAAAGGTGCAGTTTTTCTGGCCCTTTAGCGGCGACTACTGGGTGATTGGGCTGGCGCCGGACTACCACTGGGCGCTGGTTGGCTCGCCCAACAACAAATATCTGTGGCTGCTATCGCGCAGCCCGACCCTGGCACAGACCGACGTGGACGCCGCCTTGCAGATTGCCCGTCGGCAAGGATACGACCTGGATAAATTCATCTACACGCCGCACAGCGATCGTCAATAAGGTCCCCGAATCTGCAGGAGCAAGCCATGAAAGCAATCTGGAACGGCGTGGTACTGGCCGAAAGCGATGACACCGTGGTGGTCGAAGGCAACCATTATTTCCCGCGCGCTGCGCTCAACGACGCGCTGATCGAACCCTCCCGCACGCATACCACCTGCCCATGGAAAGGCGAAGCCAGTTACTACACGCTGAACGTGGGCGGCCAGCGCAACCCGGACGCGGTCTGGTACTACCCAGAGCCGAAAGACGCCGCAAAACAGATCAAGGATCGGGTGGCGTTCTGGCGTGGGGTGACTGTGGAAACTTGAGGGGAAATCGATTTTCGTCCGGACGAGAATGACGCGGTTGCTGGTACCGAAGATTATTCTGGCGCACAAACGGTCTGCGGGGTTGGGGTTGTTCTGGAAGTTGTCGTTGACGTACCGCACCGCTGCGAAGTACGGGGGGCCGCCGAGGAGGCGAAGCACCTCGGCAGCTCCAGAGAAAGTAACGTGCTCCGGCCGGCATCAAAACAACCGCGCCGTCAGGCGCTAACATGCCGACATCGTAAACGGTGGATTGTCGCCCCCCTGCATACCTTGTCTTTCAAGTCGCCGCCTGGACAAACCCAAACAGCCCGTTAAATCAGCAAGCGTATTTAGCCAAGAGTGCGTCATTTCCAGCAGCCTGTTGCCAGGTACTGTTAGTTTTGCCGCAATCTGCCCAACACCCATGCGGTTTTATCTGGCTGGGCGCTGGCACGGATCATGCGTTATACCGGTTTTATGCGTTTTTCATACTTTGCCGGAGTTTGCCCATGCCCTTGCCCCGCTTTCTCACCCGCGCCTGCCTGGCGCTGTTTGTCACCCTGCCGCTATTGGCCCAGGCCGGCACCACGCTTACCCTGGATCAAGTGGTTAGCGGTCCGCAACGCACACCGGCCCGCCAGCAGCGGGATGTGTATCGCCACCCGGCGCAAACGCTGGATTTCTTTGGCATCAGGCCTGACCAAACCGTGGTGGAAGTCTGGCCGGGCGGCGGTTGGTATACGGAGATTCTCGGGCCGTATCTAAATGGGCACGGTCGTTATTACGCCGCACAAGTGTCTGCGGATATCGATGCAGAACGCGCCGATGAAGTCACCGGCTTTGATAAAACGCTGGGTAGTCACCCGGAACTCTATGACCACGTGGCCGTGCTGACCTTTGAACCGCCGCAACAGGTGGATATCCGCCCTGCTGGCGGCGCAGATCTGGTGCTGACATTTCGCAATGTTCATAACTGGCTCAAAGACGGTAGTGCGCCTGCCGCGTTTGCGGCGTTCTACCGCGCACTCAAACCGGGTGGCGTGTTGGGCGTGGAAGAACACCGCGCTGCGCCGGGCACCAGCTTGCAACAGATGATTGATACCGGTTACGTCACAGAAGAAGCGGTGATCAAACTGGCGCAAGGCGCGGGCTTTAGACTGGCGGCGCGCTCAGAAATCAATGCCAACCCTAATGACACCAAAGACTATCCGAACGGGGTCTGGTCATTGCCGCCATCCTACAAAGGCGGCGATCAAGACCGCGCGCGCTTTGCCGCCATTGGGGAGTCTGACCGCATGACGCTCAAATTCATCAAACCAGCTCCTTGATACGGGTGATTTTCAAATCAGACAAGAAGATCATTCCTGAGCAAGGCCAATTATCAGAATGAGCAAGCAGACCCAGAATGCAGCCATTAACACTTTCGCTGCATCCGGAGATCATCATGCGCTTGCCCACACTGCTTCTGGCCTCTGCTTTCCTGGCCGCTACCCTGGCAGGGGCGGACACGGAAATACTGCCGCAACCCCATCACCTGGCGGTGACCGATACCCGCGCCAGCGTGATTCTGGCGGCCCGCCGCTATGCCGCCTTCTGGAACACCGGCGACACCCGTTACGCTGACCTGGCGCTCTCCCCCGATTTCATCGACCGCACCCTGCCCGCTGGCCGGCCGCAGGGGCCATTGGGGCCACGCCAGGCGTCTGCCGGTTTTCGCACTGCCGTCCCCGATCTAACCGCCCAAATGGACGACGTCGTAGTCAGCCAGGATCGCGTGGCGGTGCATTTGCATTTCAAAGGGCACTTCACCGGCCGCTTTGGCAACGTACAAGGTACAGGTCAGACCATCGATTTTCAGGCCTTTGATCTTTACCGCGTGGCCAATGGCCGCATCGCGGAAAACTGGCATCTGGAAGACAACCTGGCGCTGCTGCAGCAAATGGGCATCGTCAAACCATGAACCGGCAGGGAGAACGCCATGACCTGGACTTTCGATCATCTCAGTCTAAACGCCAGCGGTCAGGACAAGATTGCGCGCTTTTTCGGCGATGTCCTGGGCTGGCAACCGGGATATCGGCCTGACTTTGGCTTTGACGGTGCATGGCTCTATCAGGGCGACCAGGCCATGGTTCACCTGCTAGGGCAGCCTGGCGAGACCCCGAGCGTCACTTTTGCGCATCTGGCGTTTCGTACCGACGAAGCGGCCGACCGCGTGATCGAGCGGGTACGCGCCAGTGGTTACCGCTGGCAGGCGGGGCGCCATCCGGACAAACCTGCCGCACAGATTTTTGTTGAATTACCCGGCGGCGTGGTGCTGGAGCTGGAAGCACCACTCACCGCGCCCGCCGGATCATCCACGACACAGGAAACATCATGACCCAAACCACCCTTTTTGATCCGCTACAACTGGGCGCGAGCACGTTGCGCAACCGCATCGTCATGGCCCCGATGACCCGCGCCCGTACCACGCAGCCCGGCAATATCCCGAACGATCTGATGGCCGAGTACTACGCGCAGCGCGCTGAGGCTGGCCTGATTGTGTCCGAAGCGACGCAAATCTCGCCGCAGGGTCAGGGCTATTCATTTACACCAGGTATTTTCAGCGCAGACCAGGTGGCTGGCTGGCGCACCGTCACGGACCGCGTCCACGCGGCGGGTGGCAAAATTTTCTTGCAGTTGTGGCACGTGGGCCGTGTGTCGCACGCCATCTTCCACCATGGTCAGCCGCCGGTGGCACCCTCTGCCATCCAGCCCAAAGACACCCAAGTGTGGATCGTTGGCGATGATGGCGTGGGCCGCATGGTGGATTGCCCGATGCCGCGCGCCCTGAGCGTGGAAGAAATTGCCGGAATCATTGCGGATTTTCGCAAGGGTGCCGCCAATGCCATCGCTGCGGGGTTTGATGGGGTAGAAGTTCACGGCGGCAACGGTTATCTGGTTGACCAGTTTTTGCGTGGCGTATCCAACCAGCGTACCGATCAGTACGGTGGCTCCAGAGATAACCGCACGCGTTTTCTGGTTGAACTGATGACCGCGCTGGCCGAGGAAGTGGGCGCGGATAAAGTGGGCGTGCGCCTTGCGCCGTACATCACCTTCAAGGACATGACCGATCCGGATATCGTGCCGACCATTTTGCATGCTGCAGAAAAACTGGACCCGCTCGGGCTGGCGTATATCCACTTGTCTGAGGCGGACTGGGACGACGCGCCGATTATTCCGGCCGATTTTCGCCATGATCTGCGCCGGGTATTTCACGGCAAGATCATTGTTGCTGGTGGCTATGACAAAGCACGCGCGGAGGCAATTCTGGCGGCCGGGCTGGCAGATCTGGTGGCGTTTGGGCGCCCGTTTGTAGCTAACCCGGATTTGCCGCATCGCCTTGCCCGCGACCTGCCGCTGGCAGAGCCAGATGGTGCAAAGCTGTTTGGCGGCAATCATCACGGCTATACCGACTACCCCGCTTACGCGTAACCAGGCAGGCCGGGCGGATCAGGCCGTCTGCCCGGCAAAGCGCGCCATCAAGAATTCAATCAGCAATTTAAGCCGCAAGGGTTGCAGACGGTTGGCGTGGTACAGCACGTTCAGCGGTGCGTGGTCTACAAAGTAGTCTTCCAGCACCGTCACCAGCCGGCCTGCGGCCAGATCCGCCGTGATATCCGGGAGGGATTTCCACGCATAGCCGTAGCCTTGCAGAGCCCATTTGCGGATCACCTCGCCGTCATTGCTATGGCGCACGCCTTCTACTCGCACACTGGCGCTCTGCCCTTGATCACGATAGCGCCATTCATTCATCGGGCCCGCACCGGTCACCAGAACCAGCGCCGGCAAGCGCTGCAAGTCTGCGGGCGTTTGCGGCGCACCGGTCAACGCTACGCGCGCGGGCGAAGCGCACACCACGCGCTGGCTGGGCAATAACTGGCGGGCCACCATGGAGCTATCCGCGGGCTGGCCATAGCGCACAGCCAGATCAATATCATCCCCCACCAGGTTGGCCGTGGAGTCTGTCAACGACAGCGCAAAGCGCACTTCCGGGTATTGCAGCGAGAATTCATCCAGCGCAGTAAGCAGCACATTGCGGCCCAGGTCAGAGGGTGCGGAAATCCGCACGACGCCCTGGACTTCGGTGCGGCCGGCTTGCAATGCGTGTTCCGCTTCTATCAGCAAGTCCAGCACCTGCTGGCTGTAGGCGCGGTAGATCTGGCCTTCATCGGTTAACCGCAACTGGCGCGTGGTGCGCTCAAACAGACGAATCTTGAGGGTGGCCTCCAGCCGCTGAATGCACGCGCTGGACGCGGCAGGCGATAACCCGTGTTTACGCCCTGCAGCAGAAAAGCTGCCCAGGCTGGCTGCATCCAGAAACAAGCGCATGTCGTTAAGCCGATCCACGTTTTCCTCTCTGCCTTGAAAATACCCCGCTCATATTCGCCATTATTCAGCAGACATGAAAAATCCCCAATACATGTGTCATGCATTGGGGATTTGTGGGTACTGCCGGGGGATTAGTGCCCGGTAACGCTGACGGCTCGGCCAGAGACAGGAATCGGGTTGGCTTCATCCAGCCTGCCAGAGAGCACCGTCAGCCCCAGCGCACCCAGCGCCAGCAATGCGCCAATCCAGGGTGTATGCATCAGGCCAACCCGTTCGACAACCAGACCGCCCGCCCAGGCGCCAGCGGCAATCCCCACGTTGAACGCCGCAATATTGAGGCCAGACGCCACATCAACGGCGCCGGGCGTAACGTGTTCTGCCTGCTGCACCACATACACCTGCAGGCCTGCGACGTTACCAAACGCAACGGCGCCCCAGACCAGCACGGTTGCCACCAGCAAAACCGGATGCGGCGCGGTGAACGTCAGCGCCAGCAAGACCAGCGCCAACAGCAGAAAAATCAGCTTGAGCGCACCCACCGGGCCGCGCTGGTCTGCCAGTTTGCCACCCCAGATATTGCCCACCGCAACCGACACTCCATACGCCAGCAATACAAGGCTGATCGCATTGGGACCAAAGCCGGTAACGTCCCGCAACATGGGGGCAAGGAAAGTAAAGGCGATAAACGAGGCCCCGTAACCCAAAGCGGTGATGGCATACACCAGCAAAAGCCGCGGCTGACGCAACACATCCAGCTGTTTGATCAAAGACACCGGCGTATTGCGGGGAATTTCTTTGGGTACAAACGCCAGGCTGCCAACCACCGCCAGCGCACCCAGACCCGAAACCACGAGGAAGGTCTCGCGCCAGCCAAAATGCTGACCAATGAAGGTGCCTAATGGCACGCCGGTGACCAGCGCCACGGTCAGCCCGGTAAACATGATGGCAATGGCACTGGCCGCTTTTTCACGCGGCACCAGGCCCGTTGCAATGGTCGAGCCAATCGAGAAAAACACACCATGAGTCATCCCGGTCAGTACCCGCGCCACAATCAGCGAGGTATACCCCGGCGCATGCCAGGCCAGCAGATTGCCCAGCGTGAACATCACCATGAGTGAAACCAGCAAGGTTTTGCGCGGCAACTTGCCGGTAAGCGCAGTCAGCACCGGCGCACCGACAGCAACGCCCAGCGCGTACAGACTGACCAGTAAACCGGCCGAAGGCAGTGACACGCCAAGATTGGCGGCAATATCGGGGATCAGCCCCACGATGACGAACTCGGTAGTACCAATGGCAAATGCGCTGATGGTCAGCGCCAATAAAGCAATAGGCATGATGGATTTCTCCGGCAGACAAAACATGAGCGCAGTGTGCGCAAAGCCGTCCTGCCGAAAAACCATGCCCAAGGCATAACATTGTTGACTACGGATCACCAATCAAACAGAAAAACCAACATTTTCTGCAACCAATAGTGCGCTTTGCCGCTGGCCGCGCCACACAGCAGATTGACCCTTCCGCTCATCCCGACCAGGGCTGCAATCCCCAAACCAGTAGATAAACTGACGCCAGCCTTGCCCATGCAAGGCAATACAAGACCAACGAGCACCACCAAAGAGGAATGGAACCGATGAACAAACCGCAATTGCGCCGTTTGACGCAGCTGTGCGCGCTGACGTTTGGCGCCCCGCTGCTGCTGGCCAGCCAACTGGCCCACGCTGATGTAGCAACCTGGGTTGATGGCAGCACGTATACCGCCGGCACCGTGGTCTACTACAACGGTCACGATTACCAGGCATTGGTCACGCAAACTGATTATGTCGGGGCGAACTGGAACCCCGCTTCAACGCCGAGTCTATGGAAAGACCTGGGCGCGGCAACGCAAACGCCCACACCGACACCCGCACCGACCCCAGCGCCAACGCCGGTTCCAACGCCAGCGCCCAACCCAACCCCGGCACCGACCGCAGTCCCAACGCCAGCCCCCACACCAACCCCGGCACCCACGCCGGGTAGCTGCCCGCCGTCCTGGAATGCCAGCACGGCATACAGCACCGGCGCAGTGGTGAGCTACAACGGCATTAGCTACAAGGCCAACTGGTGGACTCAGGGCAGCAACCCGTCGACCAGCAACGGTGCCATCGGTACCGGCCAACCGTGGACGTCGCAGGGCTATTGTGGTGAAGGCACCCCGACACCGCCGCCAGTCCCGACACCGT
This sequence comes from Silvimonas sp., assembly GCA_030151005.1. Taxonomy (GTDB): domain Bacteria; phylum Pseudomonadota; class Gammaproteobacteria; order Burkholderiales; family Chitinibacteraceae; genus Silvimonas. Next base: position 14,828 of record JASLES010000205.1, on the reverse strand, counting down.
CCCCAACGCCAGCGCCCACACCGGCCCCCACACCGATCCCGACGCCAACGCCAACGCCGGCGCCGACCCCCACGCCTGCACCGACACCGTCCGGCGCTGTAACGACCACCGGCAAGATCAACTTCCACCTGTTGCTGGGTGCCGGTACGGCCCAGGACAGCCTGACCCTGGATGGGGATAACTACACTGATCTGATCATGTCCAACATGATCGCCGGCGTGATGTATGGCCACCTGGTGCAGCAGTACTACCCGGGTCTGCAGTTTGAAAAAGACTATCTGTATGGTTCCGTGCTGGGCCAGTTGCTGCAGGAAAACCTGGAAACCCAGGTCTACCAGGCCAGCAGCAGCCTGATCGACCCGTCCTCTGACCAGCAAGCCGTGATGGGCGCAGGCCAGGGCGGCCCATATCAGATCAACAACTACGCGGCCGATATGGTCTCGGGCAGCTACACCCCGGCCGGCCATTCGCTGATCAACTTTATCGCGCTGCAAAAGAACATTGGCTATACCCTGGCCGATGCGCCAACGCAGTACACCAAGGTCACGCCACCGTCGTTCAACAACAAATACTACGGCCCGATGCTGACCGCTTACTTCCATTACAACGACATGGTGGCGCTGGTTGAGATCGGTAAAGGCACAGGCGGCTGGACCACCCCGTGGCAACCGGCGTTCGACAATACCCTGGTCAACTTCAAGAGCCTGCCCAACAACTTCTTTGATGTGCTCTTGAACGTGGCCTACAACCAGGGCTATTACGGCACGCTGATGTCCAGCTACAGCCAGCTTGGTGCGACGGCCACCGCAGCCACCGTGGCCCAGGTCAACGACTGGAGCAGTGTCTGGGGCAAGTCGGATACCTATCAGCAGTATCCGTATCAGGTGCGTTATTACCTGAACCAGTTCTATGACCTGCCGATTCCGACCACCAGCGCCACCACCCTGGCGACGCCGACCAATCACGTCGCGTTCAACATGACCACGTTGGGCACCGTGTTCAGCAACGTGTTCACCACGCTGTCTTATGTGAACAGCAGCGGTCAAGGCGCGTTTATCCCGGCGGCATCGGCCCAGGCTGCGTACACCACTGCGCTGCAGCAGCACAGCGTGGTGGCGAGCAGCACGCTGGACCTCTCCAGCGCCACTGACCGCGCGACTATCTTTGCCGTGCTGGAAGACGCCATCAAGAACCTGGAAACCAGTCTGGGTGTGCAGTTCAACGCCACAACCAACTCACAGATCTGATTGGTTGGTGGTTGTTGGGTGTTAAAAATGAAACGCGCTGGCCGGGAGGTCAGCGCGTTTTTTGTTGGGTATGAGTTGTTTGGTTTAGTGTCGCTGGTTTGCCCGTGACGTTGCTGGATTCCCGCCTTCGCGGGAATGACGATGTGGTTGGCAAGGTGAACCATTCTTGCGAGTAAATGGTTTGCGGGGTTGGGGTTGCTTTTGACTTTCCCTCCCCTCCGGCGGCGCCGAGCATCGCAGTGAAGTCCGGGGTTTCGGCGTAAGGGTGTTTGAGGGCGCAGCCCGAGTTCCCTGAAGCCAGCCGGACTTTGCGAGAAGCGCAGGGAACCCGAAGGGCGTTGTCGCAGGGTCGCCTTTCTTTTGGTTACTTTTCTTTGGCGAAGCAAAGAAAAGTAACGTGCTCCGGGCACCCCCGGCATCAAAAAAACCGCGCCGCCAGGCGCTAACACATGCTGAAGGTTTTATGACAGCCAAGGTGGATTATCGCCATCGCGCCGAATCCACCCTACCACTGGCAACTACCCCCTACCCAATCTTCACCGGTCCCCCACTCGCCGCACTGGCATACACCGCATCCAGAATCTCCATCACCACCAAACCCTCCTCTCCTGATGCCGGGTGGGGCCGGTCTGCCAGGATCGCCGCCGCCAGTTCGTACATGGCGGGCAAGCCTTCTTCTTTCGGCGGGTGGACATGAATATCCAGCGCGGCGCCGTGTTGCTCGGTGAAGATATGCGCGTCAAACGTATAACCTTCATCCAGATTGTGCTGCAGCAAACCTGCCTTTGTTCCCAACAAACGGGTTTCCATCAGATCGGCCTCTTTGATATTGGCCGCCCAGGACGCTTCCAGCGACAAGGTCGCGCCATTGTCAAAACGGATAAAGGCACTGGCCAGGTCTTCCACATCAAACGTCTTGCCGGACTGCCGCGCCAGTTCGCTGGCGATAGGGTTCCAGGTATTGCCCAGCACCCACACAGGTTTGGGGTAGCCCATCAGCCAGAGCGCCAGGTCCAGCCGGTGTACGCCCAGATCGATCAAGGGGCCTCCACCAGAGAGCGCTTTGGTGCCAAACCAGCCGCCAAATCCCGGCATACCACGCCGACGGTGCCATACCGTGCGGCCCATGTAGAAATCACCAAACACGCCGGCGTCCACTTGCGCTTTCAGGGCGCGGGATTGCGCGCTGAAGCGGTAAGAGAAATTGATCATCAGCCGCTTGCCGGCGCGCTTTGCGGCAGCCAGCATCTCGCGGCCTTCGTCCGCGTTCATGGCCATGGGTTTCTCGCACAACACATGGCAGCCCGCCGCCAGCGTCGCCAGCGTCAGCGCCTTGTGAACCTTGTTGGGCGTGCAAATGCTGATGACGTCCAGTTTTTCCGCCGCCAGCATGGCTTCAAGGCTGTCGTAACGGCCCGGCACAGCAAACTCGTCGCCGACTTTGGCCAACCGTGTGGCGTCCGGGTCGGCAATGGCAACCACATCCACTTGCGGGTGCAATTGCCAGCCCTGAATGTGTTTGCGACCGATGCCCAGCCCGACTACGCCGATGCGTAACCGTGTTGTTGGTGATGTGCTCATCAGATATCCCCCTTGCCTTGCACGAAACCCACTTTGGAAAACGTCACATCTTTCCTGGCGATGGGCTCCAGCGCTGGCGAATTCGGGCAGATGTCCACAATCTGGACGCGCGGCGCGGCCCACTGCACGGCGTTGGCCAGTACCTGCTGGACATTGCGGTCGTAGTAGGTCGGGTAGGCCTCATGGCCGGGACGGAAATAGAACACGCGCCCGTGACCGCGCTGCCAGCAACAGCCGGAACGGAACACCTCACCCCCCTCAAACCAGGAGAGGAATACCAATTCGTCGGGCTGCGGAATATCAAAGCGCTCGCCATACATTTCTTCATACGGCAGCTCAAAATATTCGCCCAGACCTGCAGCAATGGGGTGAGATGGTTCAACCACCCACAACCGTTCTTTTTCATCCGCTTCGCGCCATTTGAGTGAGCAATTGGTTCCCATCAGGCGGCGGAAGATTTTGGAAAAATGCCCGGAGTGCAGCACGATCAAACCCATGCCTTCCAGCACGCGTTTTTGCACGCGCGCCACGATCTCGTCACTGACCTGGGCATGTGCCTTGTGCCCCCACCAGATCAGTACATCGCACTCGGCCAGCCGCGCCTCGGTCAGGCCATGTTCTGGCTGGTCTTGTGTGGCGGTACTGATTTCTAGTGGCAGCGCCCCCTGGCTGGCCGCCGGTACCTCTTTGAGCGCGGCGGCAATGGTGGCGTGCAAGCCATCCGGGTAAATGGCGGCGACTGCCGGGTTCTGCCGTTCATGCTGAAATTCATTCCAGACGATGACAGAAATACGGGATTTCGACACAATGATTCTCCAGAGAAAACACCAGAACGGGGTGGGCGATAAAGATGTTGCAAGCGCACATAAAACAGGGAGCAAGGCGCATATTGCATTATCCGGTGCTGCAAGATTAGCGCTGCGCCATCGCTTGCCTCAATCCGAATCACTGCGACAAAACTGCAAAGAATGTCAAAAAACCCGGATAGCCGACTCAAGCTGGCCAAAGCGGCCAGCCCGCTCAAAAGTGTGCGTACCAGTTCGCCCGGTCAGGGCCGTGTCATGCGCGAACATCTGGCCGCGTTCGGGCAACGCCTTGCCAATGCCAGCCAGCCGGTGCTGCTGCCACCACCGCAAACCGTTTTACTGGCGCGGGGCGATGGGCATTTTCATCTGGCGCCGGAGTTGTTTTTGCAGGTCTCCGGCTGCACCACCTTCCGTTTTGTACGAGGCGAACTCACGCTCCGTGCCGGAGAACTCCTGTTGATGCCGCCGCGTTTGCTGCACGCAGAACATGTTGAAGCTGCCGGGGAAGCGCCATTTTGCAATGTGGTCATTTACGCGGAAGGCCCGGCGCTCACCTGCCATCTGGCACGGGAGGTCGCGACTGGCAAGCCGGGGATTGAGCATCTGGAAGCGCGCAATCATGCCGAGGCACCGCACATCCACGGCTGGCTGGCCGATGCGGCAAGGCTGGCGCGCCACGGTGCGGGTCTGGTGCAAACGCGCGCGCTGCTCACGGCCGCAACCCTGGGTGTGTTGCACGCACTGGATGACGAAGAACAAGCCACCATCCGCGCCGAGCCCCCGCTGGTTGCGCATGCTCGCGTGTTGATCCAGAACCAATTGGGGGATCAGGGCCTCAGCGTACAAACGCTGGCGGCAGAAGCCGGCTGTACCGCGGACTACCTCTCGCACCTGTTCCGGCAGAGTACCGGCGAGCATCTGGCGGGCTTTATCAATCGCCTGCGCATGGAACGCGCTACCCATCTGCTACAGGACCCCGCGCTGGCAGGTAAAGAGATTGCCTGGGCGTGCGGTTTTGCGACAGCCAGCTATTTTACCCGCACATTCCGGCTGCATTTTGGCATGACGCCCCAGGCTTGGCGGCAGGCCCGGATACCCGGCTGATCTCAGACGGCGACGTTGAGCGGTGTGTGCGGCAACGTCACCCGCACTTGCAAACCAGACTGCTGCGGTGCGTCTTGTAGCGTCAGGGTGCCGCCGTGCAAGGTCACGGCCTGCGCAACCAGAGACAGCCCCAGCCCGCAACCGTCTTCCGCTCCGCCGGGCGGCCGGTAGAAGCGATCCAGCACGCGTTCTCGCAGCGCCGGTTCAATCCCCGGCCCGTTATCCTGCACGACCAGTTCAACCCCTTGCGCGCCGGTGTGTACGGTGACGTTGATCTGCGCCCCATGCGGCGTGTAGCGGATCGCGTTTTCCACCAGGTTACGTAATGCGGTCGATACCGCCACGGCGTGGCCAACAAACAGCAAGCGCTCCGGCGCGTTCAGGCTCAGTTGCTGATCCTTGTCTGCGGCCCGGCCAGCCAGTTCAGCCAGCGTATTGCGGCTCAGGCTGGCCAGATCAAAGACTTCACGCGGCAAGCGTTCAGCGCGGTCCAGCCTGGCCAGCGCCAGCAATTGCTCCACCAGGTGCCCGCCACGGCGCGCAGCTTCTTCGACCGCGAAGAGCGCATGTTCGCGCCGGGCATCGTCTCGCGTGGTCCGGGCAACCTCGGCCTGCACCAACAAGGCGGCAAAAGGTGTACGCAATTCATGAGCGGCGTCAGATGTGAAATGACGCTCTCGCTCCAGCATGGCATCCACCCGATCCAGCAAGGCATTGAGTGCAATAGCCGGTTTTTGCAGTTCTTCGACCAGCGCATCCGTCGCAAAGTGTTTGGGGGCATTGGGGTCAAAGTTATCCAATTCCTGCGACAGGTCATGCAAAGGCTGCAAACCACGCCGCACGCTGTAAAACAAGGCCGCAGCAACCACGGGTAACACCAGCAACAGCGTCACGAGCTGACGGCGGGCCAGCAAATGCAAAAACTGGTCGTGGTCCGCATAGTCTTCCAGCACCCGCACCTGGAAATCACCATCGGAGTCCCACTCTGTATACGCCCGCCAGGTTTTGTCCCCAATGTCACGGTTGCTGAACCCCGGCTGCTGCTCAAACGGCCAGACCGGCGCATTGGGTGAGGCAAAGAGCTGTTTACCATCCGGCCCGAAAATCTGCACCGCAAACGGCCCGGTCGGCAACTGGGCTGCATGCGGGCCAACCCGGTTAGGGCTGGCCTGATCCAGCTCGAACGCCAGCAAGAGTTGGGCGCTTTCCTTGAGGCGGTTATCAAACCAGCGCTCGCTGCGCTGACGGGCCATGGCATAGCCGCCACCCAGCACGATGGTCGTGATCAGCACCAGACTGATCAGGCAGTACGTCATCAGACGACCACCCAGCGAACGCGGAAAGCGGAACATGGCAAATCCAGAAAACAAAGGAATAAAGGGCGAGCGCGAACTATAACGCGGCCCCGTCAGTGTGCGCTGACCACCTGTAAGAAACCAGGTGTTACAACCTGTTTGTAGGGAAATTTGCTCAAATCAAATATTCCCCGCCTTTCTTCAGATTTCCTTAAGGAACGGTGTCTATCGTTTCTGCCAGTCAGGGGCGCCCCGTTTTGATGCCTCGATTTGTATCCGGTTTCTACCTATCTGCTTACGGTTTCAGTTTGTTTCATGCGCCTCTCCGTCATTCTGATTACTCATAACGAAATCGCCAATGTGCGCGATTGCCTTGCCTCCGTGGCCTTTGCCGACGAGATCATCGTGGTCGACTCCGGGAGTACTGACGGTACGGTAGAAGCCGCTCGCGCCATGGGTGCGCGCGTCATTGAAACCGATTGGCCGGGCTTTGGCCCGCAAAAAAATCGCGCGCTGGATCTGGCGCAAGGCGACTGGGTGCTGTCGATCGACGCTGATGAGCGCGTACCGGAAGGCTTGCAGGAGGAAATCCTGCTGACCCTGTCGGCAGCGGATTGTGATTGCTATGAACTGCCCCGCTTGTCGAGCTTTTGTGGCCGTTTTATCCGCCACAGCGGTTGGTGGCCTGATCCGGTGCTGCGGCTGTTTCGGCGAGGTAAAGCCCGCTTTACCGACGCTGCCGTGCACGAACGCTTGATCACCCAAGGTGCTACCGGCCGTTTGCGCCATCACCTGGTGCACTACAGCTACCCGGATCTGGAAAGCGTGCTGATCAAGATCAACCGCTACTCCAGCGATGCCGCCCAAGAAAAGTTTGCCGCCGGCAAACGTGCCACGCTGCTGGGGGCGTGTTTCCGTGGTTTCTGGACTTTTGTACGCCATTACACCTTTCAGCGCGGTTTTCTGGATGGCCGTGAGGGCTTCTTGCTGGCGGTGACCGCTGGCATCGGGAATTTCTGCCGCTACGCCAAGCTGGCGCAGCTGGGACGAAACGAGGCGAAATCGTGAATATCCTGCAACTGAATTTCGAAAATGGCTGGCGTGGCGGCGAACGGCAAACGTTCTTGTCCATGCTGCAATTCCGTGAAGACGGGCATACCGTGCACTTGTTGTCCCGCGCGGGCAGCGAGATGGGCCGGCGCGCACGCGATGCCGGCTTTGTCGTGCACGAATGCGGTGGTGCCGGTGGCGTGATGGGTTTCCTGATCCGTCATGGTCGGGCCTACGACATCTTGCATGTGCAAACCGGTCATATGCTGACCTGGGCCGTACTGACCCGCTGGCTGCATGCCGCACCCGTGGTGTATTCACGCCGGGTGGCATTCCGTCTTAAAGGCGCGTTGACCCGTTTCAAATACCGTCATACCGATCTGGTCGTGGCCATCAGCGATGCCTGCGCCAACAGCGTCAAAGCGGTGGGGGTCACGGAAGTACCGGTGATTCCGGATGCCACTTTGCCGGTGGTGACTGACCACGCGCGCATGGCACTCATGGCAGAGAAACTGGGTTTGGCCGGTCGCAAGGTGGTCGCCACCACGTCTGCCCTGGCCGCCGACAAAGACCCGCTGATGCTGGTCGATGCCATTTCTGCCCTGAAGAAACAGCGTGATGACTTTGTGTTCGTCCACTTTGGCACCGGCGCCTTGCAAGAAGAAGTCCGCGCCCGCGTCGCCGCGCTGCAATTGCAGGATCATTTCCTGTTTGCCGGTTATCAGCAGAATGTGGAAGCCCTGTTCGGGCTGTTTGACGTGTTCGTCATGAGCTCCCGCGAGGAAGGTCTGGGCAGCAGCGTACTGGATGCCTTCAGCGCCCGAGTCCCTGTGGCCTCGACCAGTGCCGGTGGCCTTAAGGAGTTGCTGGCTGAGGAGCGTGGTCTGCTCAGCCCGCCGGGCGACGCAGCCGCGCTGGCACAACACATCAGCCAGTTGCTGGATCAACCCGAGTGGGCCGCCGGCATGGTTGAGCGAGCCGCTGATTACTACGAACAACATCATCGTCTGGATACCATGGGGCGCGGTTATCTGGCCCTGTTTGACCAGTTGCTCAACGGCCGTCGCCGTCCGCACATCAATCCGGGTAGCCCGCTGGCCTCCCCGCCTGTTCCGGCCTGATCCGCGTCTACGCGTTGCCTGCCTGTTTGCAGGCAACGCGGTGCCTCCCTTCCCCGCTAGACAATCCACGACATACACATGATGCCTTTGCATCATGAAAGCATATCGAAAGGCACAAGCCTGCCATTTGGCCAGCCTGTTGTTATCGGTTGATGCGCCAGAACAGCGCAGGCCAGTCCACGCTGGTGAAACCGTTTTCAGAACATACCTGAAACACCCGCCACATTGCCGCCGGCGCGCGGCGGCATCGCCCCCTCCAAAAACCGGCATAAACACTGGTATATCAATCGGTTGCAGATTTAAAACCGTTAGTTCACTTCCGGATTTATGCTCCGTCAAACCAGTGCTTTTTCTGGTGCATCGCAACAACCGGACGCTTGCGAAAATTGCGCCAGAACTGGGCGCACGACCACCGATCATGCACCAGGTTGCTACGTTCATCGGCTGTACACGTGTCAGAAAAAGTCCGGTCAAAGCCGGTTTGAATGGCGCATTTGCTTGTCAGAAGCCAGTAATAAACAAGACATGTAGGGTAAAGCATTTACTTGTCTGAACGCGAGGCTGCAATGAGTATGAAATGGATTTCAAGCCGTCGATTCGCGGTCGAACGTTGGAGGAGACAATCAATGCAAAGTCACTGGCAGCAAGGGACCAGCAGAAAGCGCATTATCGCGCTCGCGCTGGCCACATTGACGATGGCGCCAGGGCCGCTCGTGGTGGGCGGCTCTCTTGCTATTGCCCCCGTGGTGCAGGCGGCCACGATCAGCACCGGCTATACGCAACAAAATGGCGGCACGGTGCAGTTCTATGCCAATGGTGGCACGTGGGCAGACATCCACTACACCGTCGCTGGCGGCGGGCAGTTGAATGTCCGCATGACCAATAGCGGCACCAACAACACCTATACGGTGACGGGTATCCCCGCAGGCGCGGTTGTGAAGTATTCGTTCACCGTGGGCCAGGCTGATGGGTCCGCGCAGGATACGGCCTGGGCGCAGTTTACCTATTCCGGCGCAGCGCCGACTCCGGCCCCTACACCCGCGCCAACGCCAGTACCCACACCGGCACCGACGCCTGCACCGACTCCGGCTGCCAGCTATGGTGCAACGCAATTGTCCGGCGGTGTGGTGGCGTTCTACGCCAATGGCGGCACATGGGCTGACATTCACTACACGGTGAACGGTGGTGGGCAGTTGAATGTACGCATGACCAACAGTGGCACCAACAACACCTACCAGATTTCCGGTCTGGCTAATGGTGCAGTGGTGGCGTATTCCTTCACGATTGGCCAGGCCAATGGCTCTGCCGTAGATACGCCGCAACAAACACTGACTTACGCTGGCGCCGCACCAACACCGACGCCTGCGCCAACGCCAACGCCGGCACCGACACCTGCACCAACTCCAGCGCCGACACCTGCACCAACGCCAGCCCCGACACCGGCACCAACGCCAGCGCCGACACCGGCACCAACGCCAGCGCCGACACCTGCGCCAACGCCGGCCCCGACACCGGCACCAACCCCTGCCCCGACGCCCGCGCCGACCCCAAGCGGCCCGGTTGATTTTGGCCCCAACGTGCTGATCTTTGATCCGGGCATGCCGGCTGCAACCATCCAGAGCCAGGTGGATACGGTCTTCAACAACCAGGTCACCAACCAGTTTGGTACGCAGCGTTATGCCTTCCTGTTCAAACCGGGCAATTACGGCGTGAGCGTGAACGTCGGTTTCTATACCGAAGTGCTGGGTCTGGGCGCCTCGCCTGATTCAACCAATCTGCAAGATGTCCACGTCGAAGCAGACTGGCTGGCCGATGGCAATGCCACGCAGAACTTCTGGCGGGCGGCCGCCAACCTGGCCGTGACGCCGGTCAGCGGCACTGATCGCTGGGCCGTGTCGCAAGCCGCGCCGTGGCGTCGCATGCATATCAAGGGCGGCGTAACCCTGTGCTCTCCGTATTGCGGCTGGAGCAGCGGCGGGTTTATCTCTGACACGGTGATTGATGGCCAGATCAGTTCCGGCTCTCAGCAGCAGTGGATCAGCCGTAACAGTCAGTGGGGTAGCTGGGTGGGTGGCGTGTGGAACATGGTGTTTGTTGGCGATGTGAATCCGCCGGCAGGTGCATGGCCCAACCCGCCGTACACCGTGGTGCCGCAAACTCCGGTAGTGCGTGAGAAACCATTCCTGCAGATTGATGCCAACGGCAATTACAGCGTCTTTGTGCCGGCCCTGACCACCAATAGCCAAGGGACCACCTGGTACAACAAGACGCCGGCTGGCAAATCGGTACCGATCAGCCAGTTCTACATTGCCAAAGAGAACGTCGATACCGCACAGACTATCAACGCGGCGTTGGCTGCCGGCAAGCACATTCTGTTTACTCCGGGCGTTTATCACCTGAACGACACCCTGCGCGTCAATAACCCGAACACCATCATTCTGGGTCTGGGTATTGCCACGCTGGAGGCCGATTCCGGTCAGGACATCATGGACGTGGCGGATGTAGATGGGGTGGAAGTGGCCGGCCTGCTGTTTGATGCCGGTGCGCAAACCTCGCCTGCCTTGTTGAAGATTGGTCAGAGCGTTACGGGGGTCAGCCATGCGGCCAACCCGGTCTCGCTGCATGATCTGTACTTCCGCATTGGCGGCGTACAAGCGGCTTCGGCTACGCAAACGCTGGTGGTCAACAGCAACGACGTGATCGGTGACAACTTCTGGCTCTGGCGTGCCGACCATGGCAACGGCGTGGGCTGGACGGTGAATCCGGCCACCAACGGGCTGGTGGTCAATGGCGCCAACGCAACGATGTATGGCCTGGCCGTCGAGCACTACGAGCAGTTCCAGACCCTGTGGAACGGCAACGGTGGTCGCGTGTATTTCTATCAGAGCGAAGCGCCGTACGACGTCGCCCAGCAATCTGACTGGATGTACAACGGCGAAAACGGTTATGCCTCGTACAAGGTGTCCAACAACGTGACGACCCACCAGGCATGGGGTGTAGGGGTGTACTGCTTCTTTAACACCAATAACGCCATCGTGCTGAACAACGGCTTTGAAGCACCACAAACAGCCGGCGTGAAGTTCACCGACCTGACCACGGTGTCACTGGGTGGCGTGGGGACGATTACTCACGTGATCAACAACACCGGGGCGACGGCCAATACCGCGTCGCAAATTTCTACCCTGAACACTTACCCCTGATGCGTTGATGTAAAAGCGGGCCGGCGCCATGCCGGCCTGTACATGTTCATCGACACCGGCATGGCAGTGCCGGTCGCTCCTTAAAGCCCGCCCATGCGGGCTTTTTTTTCATTGGCGTGGCCCAGGAAAAACCGGGCGGCGGCCCCGTTCCAGGCGCGGTGGTTTACACCGGCTGGATGCGCCCGCGACTCAATGGCACCACCCCTGCGCTTTGCCGATGCCAGGAGATCACCTCTGCCGCCGGCAAGGCCGCGGCAAACAGATAACCCTGAAAACTGCCGATGCCGGCGTTAGCCACCGCGTTGAGTTCTTCCCGGCTTTCCACGCCCTCAGCCGTGACCGACAGACCCAGTTCAGATGCCAGCGCGGCAATATGCCGCAACATGGCCTGGCGGCGCAGGTCGTGCTGCAGGTCACGCACAAACAGGCGGTCACACTTGATCCCTTCAATCGGCAAAGCCGCCAGTACACCGAGCGATGAATAACCGGCACCAAAGTCATCCATGATCACGCCAATGCCGCGCATGCGCAGCGCCGTCATGGCGCTAACCATGGTTTCGCCGGAGGCGATGATGGCGTGCTCGGTGAGTTCCAGTTTCAGGTAGTGCGGTGCCAGCCCATGTTGGCGCAAAGCCGCGTGTAGCCAGTCGGCAAAGTCTTTTGCGGCCAGCGTTACCGGCGCAATATTCACCGCCACCGTCAGCGCGCTCCCCTGCTGCTGCCAGCGCTGCATATGGCCCATGACGATCTGTAGAATCATCCGGTCCAGTTCGGTGGTTTTACCTTGCAGTTCTGCGGCCAGAAAAAACGGCTCGGGACTGATGGAGCCCATCACCGGATCGGCGATCCGCAACAAGGCTTCTTGCTGCCAGACCGTTCCTCCCATCGTCACGATCGGCTGAAAATACATCTGCAAATGCGCGGGCGAGATCAACTCTGGCAAACGATCTGCGATCAGCGACAGCTGAATGTCTGCCGTCGTACCCGCCCGGCGCGGCGAAGAGCGCACCAACGCTAATGCCCGGTTCAACAAAGACTGCCGGGATTGCTCATGCCGCAGGTTCTGCAGTTGATCCATGCCGACCGCCAGACCAAATACCAGCAAAGTCACCAGCAGCGTGACGCTTTCTGCGTTGTGGATACCCTGATTGGTGCGAATCGGGAAAATATTGATCAGGCACCAGTGCAACGGCACGATGGCGGCCCCGGCCAGGGTGGCTTCTTGCCAGGTCAAAGACCGGAAATCTGCCCGCACGGCGCGCAACCGGGCCAGGCGGTGACGCAACGCAATGGCCACCGCAATGGCCACTGCCAGCAAAATCGATGCCCCGACCGCCAGAAGATTGATCCGGATCTGCCCGTGCACATAATCAGCCACCAGCGTCAGATGCGCGACCACCATGCCAATGGCCAGCCCCAGGCCAGCAGCCACCACCTTGCGGGCATCACTGGCCCGGCTCAGGTGCGGTACGGTTAACCGGGCGCTGCCGGTCATGATCAGCAGCGCGCCCAGCGCCGGGGTCAGTTGCAGGCCCTCTCTGGCCAGGCCTGGGTACATGAAGAAGCCAACGACATCCAGCGCCCACACCATGCATCCAATGCACATGGCCGATTGCGACACGCTCAAACGACGGCTGGGCAAATCGACTACCGTACCGGCCTGTTCGACCAAACGCTGACAGATGTGCACGACAAAGCTGGCAAAGACCCAGAACAGCACACTTTGCTGACTCAGCGGAAAGCTCACTGTAAAACGCGAAGCGTTTTCAACCAGGAAATTCATCCAGCATGCCTTTTCTACGGCACGCAGCACGTCCACGACCGTAGCTGCAGGCTATAGCTTTGTTTACCACATTGATTAATCAGGATAAAAAGAACACTGCGAGACTGCTGCACAACGGCCAGCGCCCGTTGGGACATCAATCAGGGCTGGGTAGATTTACTGCTGATAACGTCATCAAACCGGGGGAAATGCTAAATTCTGCAAAATATTAGCATTTAATAATCGTGCAAGTGCTGACAGTTTGATGACGATTAGGGAAAACACGTAGTGAAATTGCGTTGTTTCCTGACAATCAGCAAGCCTGTCCATATCTTGCCGCGGCAACAAAACAACACCAGGCAGACTCAAACCGGATTGAGGTCTGACCGCGTACCTGATCACGCCAAACCAGCAGATTGTCTGCGGCGTGATGGTTGTAATGCGCCCCTGCCGTGCCCATCTAGCCACCACATCACTCTGGCACGTCGGTTTTTCCCGCCACTTTTCCGGTAACCCTCAAGGAATCAGCATGACCGCTCTGTCTTCATTTCCCATCAGCCAGAAATGGCCTGCGCAAAACCCGGATGTCCTGCAACTGTATTCACTGCCCACGCCCAACGGCGTCAAGGTATCGATCATGCTGGAAGAAACCGGCCTGGCGTACGAGCCGCACCTGGTGCGCTTTGACACCAACGACCAGCTCTCGCCCGAGTTTCTCTCGCTGAACCCCAACAACAAGATTCCGGCCATCATTGATCCGCACGGCCCAGGCGACCAACCCCTGCCGCTGTTTGAATCTGGTGCCATCCTGATTTACCTGGCCGAGAAAACCGGCAAATTGCTGCCCGCCGACGCAGCCGCCCGCTATCAGACCATTCAGTGGGTCATGTTCCAGATGGGTGGCGTGGGCCCGATGTTTGGCCAGGTGGGGTTCTTTCACAAATTTGCCGGCAAGGAATTTGAAGACAAGCGCCCGCGCGATCGGTATGTCGCGGAATCCCGCCGGTTACTGAGTGTGCTGGACCAGCACCTGGCCGGCCGGGACTGGATCATGGGGGACGAATACACCATTGCAGACATCGCCACCTGGCCGTGGGTAAACAACCTGATCAATTTCTATGAAGCGGGCGATCTGGTCGGGATTGAGGACTTTGCCAACGTTAAACGCGTGCTTAAGGCGTTTGTGGCGCGGCCGGCGGTGGTCAAGGGGCTGGGGATTCCGAAGCGGGGATAAGTTCTTTTTTTGGGGGGACTGGATAGTGGCAACGTGTCCAGGTCCTCCGCTTTGTCGTTCCGGCTTTGCGCCGGGATCCATCGGGGGGTGGATTCGGAGCGAAGCGACCGCCACCAATTCAACACGCATCTCACTGACTCGTCATTCCGCTCCTCGGTGCCCCCCCCCTGAGCCGGAATCCAGCGGCGATGCCCGCATGCGCTCCAGGGTCCATTCAGCGTGGCGAGGGTTCTCCACCACACGCAGCCCCTCGGCTGCAGTCTGATTTCATGCAGACGTTAAAACCGGAAGGCCGCCTTCCCTCTCCCCGTACTTGTCAGGTGGCGATCAAATGATCAAGAGTTAACTTATAAAGACACAACACAAAGCGGCCGGCGCAGGCGAGGTCGACCCGGTCAGGGGGAGGAAAAACGCTCATGTCGCTATCG
>JASLES010000090.1 GCA_030151005.1 Silvimonas sp. | reverse complement strand
CTTGCCAGGCACCCACACTCATCGGCTGTAATTTGTTAAAGATCGTTTGCCACCAGACACTGAAACCCTGCTAAACTCTTTCGTTTTCGCTGTTTCGCTGTTGTGTCTGCAGCGGAGAAACCGAACTATACGCACCACCCCACATACCGTCAACACCTTCCTGCAACAAATTTCCTGCCTTCTCAACAAGCGACTGATCCGTAAGGAAATTTGGTTTTCCGGCGTTTTGTATCTCTCTCAAAACACATACCCTTACCAGCAAAACAGCCTGTTTTGCGATTGCCGGCGTACCTCAAAACCACTTCTGGCACATATACATAAACAAGGCCGGGCAGAACCCGGCCTTGTTTATGTATAACAAAGCGCACCCCACTGTGGATCCAGACTCAACCACCAAGCCGCCAATGCTTAACGATGTCATATCGGCTTTCACCAACATGGCTATGCACCAGTGCGAAATCGGTTGCCAGCCATGAGATCGCTTCTACCCCCCGTGCAGGCGGGCGCTTGCGGTCATATAGCATGGTGACATGAGGGTTGACCGACGCAGGACTGAACTTGACCCCGACCTTGCGCAACTCCATGGCCAGCAAAGTCGACAACGTGATCGCACCTCCTCTACCCTCCCCCGCAGTTAATACGTAGGGCCAGCGGCCACCCCTGCCATTAAAGTTAGCGGTGCTATCGAGGCTGACCATGAAGGGGCGCATTTGAATCCGGTTACCAATGTAGATTCCGGCATCAATAAATAAAGGGGGCGCCACCTCACCCGGAAAAGTCCGCAATGGCGCAAGCGACAAGTGCAGCCGCTCCATTGCAATGAAGTAGCCAGCGAGCGCGTGGACGTGGCACTCGTGAACCGCGAGTTCATAAATCTGCCGAATTGCCGCTGCGTCCGGGAAAATCGCGAAGAATAGATTACCCATCGGATGACCACCAAAGCCACCCTGCTTCGGGGGCCCCTTGAGCAAGGGAGGATCAGGAGGCCGCATATAGCCACCGCCAGACAAACTCGCCAGAAAAGGCGCTTGCTCTTCAAACAAATCAACTGGTCCGCGATCCATACGAATACCCATCAAGTTCAACCAGGAAATTCGATACTAGTCTTTTGGCATTCTGGAAGGCCCGCATTGCACAAAATTTCCGACAGGTGAACGATTGTTCTATATGCATCGCGTCGATATGGCGAACTATCTCAGCGAATTAACATGGGCCACGAACTGCTTCATGGCGATCTCCGTCCCTTCCTGCCAGCCCGATTCCTTGTTCTGGCGGAAGTCAGACTTATTCCTGTGTAGCGCAGTGAATACGTAGCGCGTCCCGTTACCCGACGGTTGCAACGTCATGATGGCAGTGATCGGAATGTCGTCAAAAACTGCCGGTCGAAAGCCGGGGAATAACATGGATGTCCAGACCAGGCGCTCGAGGGGAGTAACTTCAACAACGCAGCCCAGATTCGGAAACTCTCGCCCATCAGCAGTGGCGATATCAATACTGAACACGCCACCCGGTTGAAGATCCATTTCACATTTAGAAACGACTCCCCAGGATTTGGGCATGTACCACAGCTTGATATGTTCTGGCTTGGTTAATACCTCCCAGACCAGATGCGTTGGCGCATCGATATACCGTTCGATCACGAAATCTGTTTCAGGATTGATCGCGAAGACCTTGTTCATGAATCTGACTCCTTTACCTTGAGTTGTTTAACGTACTCGTCGAATCGATCGAAACGCGATTCCCATTCACGGCGACGTTCAGTCAGCCAGTCCTCGGCAATCTTCAATTGCTCGGGTGCAATTTCGTAGGTCCGTACTCGGCCCCGCTTGTTTGACGTAACAAGGCAACTGCGTTCGAGCACCGACAAATGCTGAACGAACGAAGGCAGTTTCATATCAAACGGTGCCGCCAGTTCGCTGACCGTCGCCGGCCCACGGGTTAGTTGCTCAAGGATTTGCCGCCGCGTGGAACTGGATAGCGCAAGAAAGACATCATCAGCGACAGCAGATTGCAACATGTGGGCACCATGGATTCCGGAATGATCGATAGAAGATATCCTGGTCGCGATCAATACTTAGGTCAACACCTAAGTATTGATCGCTGACCGACGGTGCCGCCAACGCCAGCCAGAAAAACAAAAAGCCCGGTTTTAACCGGGCTTTTTGTTTTAACTACGGACGCACTGATTATCAGTACAGACCCGCCAGCAGATCATTCCCACTCAATCGTGGCAGGCGGCTTGCCCGATACATCATAAACAACGCGGTTGATGCCGCGTACTTCGTTGATGATGCGGTTAGAGACCTTACCCAGCAAGTCGTACGGCAGTTCAGCCCACTTGGCGGTCATGAAGTCGCTGGTTTGTACAGCACGCAGGGCGACGACATATTCATAAGTACGGCCATCGCCCATCACGCCCACGGACTTGACCGGCAGGAATACGGCAAAGGCTTGCGAGGTTTTGTCGTACCAGTCAGCGGCGCGCAGTTCATCAATAAAGATGGCGTCGGCACGACGCAGCAAATCGCAGTAGTCACGCTTGACTTCACCCAGCACACGCACGCCCAGACCCGGACCCGGGAACGGGTGACGGTAGACCATCTCGTGCGGCAGGCCCAGCGCCACGCCCAATTCGCGAACTTCGTCCTTGAAGAGTTCGCGCAGCGGCTCGAGCAGTTTGAGGTTCAGCGTTTCCGGCAGGCCGCCCACATTGTGGTGGCTCTTGATGGTGTGTGCTTTCTTGGTCTTGGCACCGGCGGACTCAATCACATCCGGGTAGATGGTGCCCTGGGCCAGCCATTTGGCCTTGGGCAGTTTGGCGGCTTCGGCCTGGAAGACTTCCACGAATTCCCGGCCGATGATCTTGCGCTTGGCTTCCGGGTCGCTCACCCCGGCCAGATGACCCATGAACTGTTCGGTGGCATCAACGTGAATCACCTTCACGCCCAGATGCTTGTTGAAGATGTTCATGACCTGCTCGCCTTCGTTCAGGCGCAGCAAACCATTATCGACAAACACGCAGGTCAGGCGATCACCAATGGCGCGGTGGATCAGCGCAGCGGCAACGGAAGAATCGACACCGCCAGACAGACCGAGGATGACTTCTTCATCGCCAACCTGTTCGCGGATCTTTTCAACAGCCTGATCCACGTAGTTGGGCATGGTCCACGACGGCTTGGCGCCGCAGATGTCCAGCACAAAACGGTTGATCATGTCGCGACCCTTGATGGTGTGGGTCACTTCCGGATGAAACTGCACGCCGTAGAAGCCACGGTCTTCGTCGGCCATGGCTGCGATCGGGCAAGACGGGTTTTCTGCAATGACGCTAAAGCCTTGCGGCAGCGCGGTGACCTTGTCACCGTGGCTCATCCACACATCCAGCAGGCCGTGGCCCTGGTCGTTGCTGCGGTCTTGCAGGTCGCGGAACAGCTTGCTGTGGTTGCGGGCACGGATTTCGGCGTAACCGAACTCTCGCACGTGGCCGCCATCAACCTTACCGCCCAGGCTTTGCGCCATCCATTGCATGCCGTAGCAGATGCCCAGTACCGGCACGCCCAGTTCAAACAGGGCCGGATCAGCCTGATAGTCGCTTTCGTATACCGAGTTTGGGCCGCCCGACAAGATGATGCCGGTGGGCTTGAAGTCGCGGATAAAGTCGATCGACACGTCGAACGAATGCAGTTCGCTGTAGACGTGTGCTTCACGCACACGGCGGGCGATCAGCTGGGTGACTTGGGAGCCGAAATCGAGAATCAGGATTTTGTCCATGACGCGCCTTTGGTAAGCCCGGGAAGTCAGGGCGGGAAAAAGCCAGCTATTTTAGCGTGTTACACCGTTTCCCGCGAGTGCCGCTGCGCCAGATTGTTGAACCCACGCCAGGACAGCGTCAAGTACCGGCAGACCGCGCTCTGCCTGGGGGTGATTGAGGATGGCCACCACCACCAGCATCCGGCCATCTTCAGCACGCACAAAGCCGGCTGCTGCCCGCACATTCTTGAGCGTGCCAGTCTTGATATGCGCCTCGCCAGCGACGTCGCTATCTTTAAGCCGTTTTTTCATGGTGCCATCTACAGCCGCAATGGGGAGCGAGGAGATGAACTCCGGCGCATACGGGCTTTGACCGGCCCATTGCAAAAGTTGCGCCATGTGCCGGGCAGAAATCTGTTCTTCACGCGATAGGCCAGAGCCATTTTCCAGTACCAGCTCAGTCCAGTTGGCACCACGGCGCTGCAACCAGGTCTGGATGGTGCGCGCGGCAGACTGGACATCATCTTCGCCCGGCTGGCGGTAACGGGCGCCCAAGGTCAGGAACAATTGCCGCGCCATCAGATTGTTACTGTATTTGTTGATGTCGCGGATATTGCTGGCCAGGTCGGAAGATTGCGATTGCGCCAGCCTGGTAGCCTGAGTGGGCACTTCGCCAGTGCGGATGCCGCCGGTGATCTCGCCGCCCGTTTGCTGCCACAAGTAGCGGGTAAGATTGCCGGTATAGGTCACGGCATCCAGGTACGACTGGTATTTGTCGACGGCGCAGTCCGCCGGCAAAGCGCCGGTAACCTTGACGCGCACGGCGCTGCCCGCGCCACTGGCCATGAACGCAAGATTGCTACCGGCGCAGGGCGCGGTGGCCGCCGTCTTGATGGCGCTATCAACGGTCAACTCCGGCAAGGGCGGGTCTACGTTCACCCGCGCACCAGCCGCATCGTTAACCACGTGGAAACGGAAGGCATGAAAATTGACCAAGAGGCTGTCGGGCCCGACCAGGTAAGCACGCG
>JASLES010000273.1 GCA_030151005.1 Silvimonas sp. | reverse complement strand
AGGCGGGGTCGGTTTGTCGGGTGCCTTGAAAGGGGCATTGTAGCAAGGTGGGTGAGGGGGATGGGGGTGGGTGGCGCAAAGAGGGGCAACTGGCCGTTGCGGGGGAGTGTGCTGTGCTCGGGGCGTGTGTCGGTGGGTGGTTTTTCCTGCAAAGGACCACTTTGTAGCCCGGATGGAGCCGCCAGGCGGGAATCCGGGGTGGCGCTATTGGTAAATATGAGTTGGTTAGCGCGCCACTATTTCGTCATTCCCGCGGAGGCGGGAATCCAGTCTGGCCACCGCGGGTGGCCTTTGCTGGCAAGAATGCCAAACTCGGAGGGTGGATTCGGAGCGGAAGCGACAATCCACCGTTGCAATATGTGTTAGCGCCTGACGGCGCGAGCTGAAAGCATTTGATACCCGGGGTGCCGGGTCCACGTTACTTTCTTTGCTTCGCCACCTCGGCGGCCCCAAAGAAAGTAACCAAAGAAAGGCGACCCCTGCGACAGCGCCCTTCGGGTTCCCTGCGCTTCTCGCAAGGCGCGGCTGGCTACGGGAACTCGCTTCGCTCAAACACCCCTCCGCCGAAACCCCGCGCCTTGCTGCGATGCTCGGCGCTGCCGGAGGGGAGTCACGTCAAAAGCAACAGCAACTTCAAAAGCAACGGCAACAGCAACTTCAAAATCAACGCCAACCTCGCTTCAATCTGCCGTCGCGCGTTTCACTGGCAGCGGCAGGCGTTCAGTCTCGTTGGGGATCTGGCCGAAGCGGTCTTCTTGCCAGGCCACCTTGGCGGCTTCGATCAGTTCGCGGTCGCTGGCCACAAAGTTCCACCAGAGCGTACGGGGGCCGTCCAGCGGGGCGCCGCCCAGCAACATGATGCGCGAAGCCGCCGTTGCGGTGATTTGCGTATCGCCGGTTTCCGGCAAGAGCACCAGTTCGTTGACGGCCAGTACGCTGTTGTCGGCGTGGGCGTCGCCGTGGATCAGCATGAGCGCGCGTTCGGCGTAATCGGCAGGAATGGTCAGCGTGGCGCCGGGGGCCAGTTCCATTACGGCGTAAATAGTCGGGGACTCGACCGCGACGGGTGAGATATGCCCGAACAACTGGCCAATCAGCAAATGTATCTGCACGCCCGGACGGGTAATGCGTGGCAGGTCGGCGTCCGGGTAGTGCTCAAAATGCGGCGAGCATTGCTCTAGCGGGCGCGGTAAGGCAATCCAGGTTTGCACGCCATGCAACTTGCCGCCGTTGCGCGCATTGGCCGGGGTGCGTTCCGAGTGCGCAATGCCACGGCCAGCGGTCATCAGGTTGATATCGCCCGGTTCAATCAGGACTTCATTGCCCAGCGTGTCACGGTGCAGTTGAATGCCTTCAAACAGATAGGTGACGGTGGCCAGGCCAATATGCGGATGGGGCGGCACGTCCAGCCCCTGACCGGGAGTCAGTTCGGCCGGGCCAATATGATCAACAAAGACAAACGGCCCGACGGCACGGCGCTGAATGGCCGGCAACAGGCGCGAGATCGGCAGGCCACCCACGGTTTCGGCGCGGCCGGTAATATGGATCAACTCAGACATCGGGCTCTCCAGACAGGGCAACGCCGGGCACTCGCCCGGCGCTGATGTGGTTTGTTAGATATCAATATGGCCTGGCCGGTGCGTCCGGGCCAGCCCGGACTGTATCGGTTTGTTCCGCCCAGGCGTGCCTGTCTTAAAAGCGGCCAGCTTGATAGTCCAGGATGGCCTGTTCCACTTGCTCACGCGAGTTCATGACAAACGGGCCCCACTGGACGATGTTTTCCGCCAATGGCTTGCCGGACAACACGATCAAACGCGTTTCGGCGGCACCGGCCGTGATGGTGACGCCATCGGCCTCAGCGGCGTTTTGCAGCAGGCCCATCTGGGTTGACTTGACTGCGCGCCCGCCAATGCTGGCCTCGCCCCGGTACACGTACACAAACGCATTGTGGCTGGCTTGCAGCGGCAAGCTCACTGATTGCCCGGCGGCAATGGTCAGGTCCGCGTAGAAGGGCTCGGTATCGTCACGGGTGATGGCGCCAGTCGCTTCTGCCACCAGCCCCGCAATCAGTTTGAGCGATGCGCCGTTGCCCAGGTCATAGACCGGAATGTCACCAGCCGGAATATCGCGGTACCACGGCTCAATCATCTTGTTCTTGCCGGGCAGGTTCACCCACAGCTGGAAGCCTTCCATCAAGCCGTCTTGTTGCTCCGGGATTTCGCTATGCACGATACCGCGGCCGGCGGTCATCCATTGCACGCCGCCCTCGGTCAGCAAGCCTTCGTTGCCGGCGTTGTCACGGTGCCGCATGCGGCCGTTAAGCATATAGGTCACCGTTTCAAAACCACGGTGCGGATGTGACGGGAAGCCAGCGATGTAGTCGTCCGGGTTATCCGAGCGGAATGCATCGAGCATCAGGAACGGGTCCAGTTGGCGTTGCAGATCATGGGTCAGCACGCGGGTCAGCCGCACGCCAGCGCCATCAGTAGTCGGGATGCCGTTGACCAGGCGCTCTACTTCACGCGAGCGGGTCACAGCGGGCAGTTGCAAGGTGGTCATGGTGTTCTCCTGTTGTCTGGCGCGGCGAGCCCGGGCGATGGCTCAGGGTCTGTGGCTGCGCTGCCCACACTTTTTGTGTGGCGATGAGTGCATCTTAGGCCCGATCAATCATCGAAGAAACGAATGATCTCTTGGTGATCTATATAAAATAATTTGATATTGTTGTTGGCATGAACCTTGAACGCATTTCACTGGAACAACTGCGCGTGTTTACCGAAGTGGTCCGCGCCGGCAGTTTTCTGGCTACTGCCAAAGCCATTGGCCGCACACAGTCTGCGGTGAGCTACACCGTGGCGACGCTGGAGCAGCAACTGGGCATCCAGTTGTTTGATCGCAGCCAGTACCGACCCAGGCTCACGCCGACCGGCGAAGCACTGTTGGGAGACGCGCACGCCATTCTGGAGCGGGTGGATCGGCTGCAGGCCCGGGCCAGTGCCATTGAACACGGGCTGGAGGCAGAGCTGGCGCTGGCGGTAGATGTTTATTTTCCGTTGTCGCGGCTGCTCGATTGCCTGAATGATTTCCGGGCTACCTTTCCCGGCGTGACCTTTCGTTTGTATGTCGAGGCGCTGGGGGCAGTGGCAGAGCGTGTGCTGGCGGGCAGTGCGCAACTGGGCATTCTGGCCACGCTGCCAGAGTTACCACCCGGGCTGGACGGGTTTTCCATGCCGCCGATTCGGGTGCTGGCCGTCGCCTCACCCGATCATCCGCTGGTCAAATATGCAGGCGCGCTAGATCGGGCCTCCCTGCAAGAACACGTACAACTGGTGCTGACCGATCGCAGCGCATTGACGGAAGGCCGGGATTACGGGGTGATTTCGCCTACTACCTGGCGGTTATCTGACTTGGGCGTCAAACACGCCATGCTGCTGGCGTCGATGGGCTGGGGCTATATGCCCATCCACTGGGTAGAAGAAGATCTGGCTGCGGGCCGCCTAGTGGCGCTGCCGCTGGATATGCAACCGCAAGGTGGCATGCAACTGGCCATGCATGTGGCCACGCGTATCGGCCAGCCCGTGGGCCCGGCGCTGCGCTGGTGGATGGAACGGCTACGTCGGGCGCAGAACCCTGCCGGATAGGTGGCCGGCCCTCAGTCGAACATGCTGGCGCGCAGTGCGGCAATTTCGGTCGGTTGCAGACCGATCAGCGTGAGATAACCCATCGCTCCGCCATAACGCGCGCGTAACTGATCCAGAAACAAGATCATGTGTTCCGGCTCTGCCCCCAGCAGATGCCGCAATTCCGGCGCGTTTTGCAGGTTGAGTTGATCCAGGGTCTGCGACAGATTGGCGGCGCTTTGGGCGTAGTCACTGACGATGTCGGCGTCGGGCACCCCTGCCAGATTCAGTAACAAGGCGGCCACCATGCCGGTCCGATCCTTGCCGGCAGAACAGTGAAACAGCACGCAAGCATCTGGCTGGGCCAGCATGTGCCGGAAAATCTCCAGAAAGCCGGGGCGACAATACTGCAACGCGGCCACGTAGAGCGCGCCCAGGCTGGCTGGCAGCGCGTCCAGGTGGGCTTCCAGTCCATCCAGCAGCCCGATAGGGGCATACTCCACTTCCGAGATGCGGCTCAGCGCGTCGCCCCATTGCCGGCGCTCACGCAGGCCGCGCAGGTCAATGTCTACCCGCACGCCATAATCAAGCAAGCGAATGACATCGATGGCATGCAAGGACTCCAGACTATCGGCCCGGATAAAACGGTGCGTGCGCAGGGGTTGGCCGGCGAGGTTGTATAAACCGCCCAGATCGCGGACATTGCGTGCGCCTTGCAGGGGAATATCTCTGGGCATGGCATCGCCGTAGACATGAAAACGCGGGCGGCATACTACGCCGCCTTGTCTCAACATAGCATTTGATGAACGGCGCGCCGCGCCGACCTACAGACGGACAGCATGATGAGCCTGCAACTGGATAAAGACGCGCACAAAGCTGCGCTCGATTCGCTGGAAAAATATCTGGCTGATGACCTGGATCTGGACGTCGGCAACCTGGAAATCGCGGGGTTGTTGACGTTTTTTGTCCAGGAAATCGGCCCCAGCCTTTACAACCAGGGTGTACGTGCGGCGCAGGAACGCATGCAAGCACGCGTGGCGGATATTGATATGGAAGTGTACGAAGACGAATTTGGTTGGTGGAAGAAACCACCAGTTCGTCGCTGAACTGGCTCACAGGCTCACGGTCGGGGCCTGATGTGCGCGTGGCAGGTCTGGTTCATGCTGCGTCTCGCTCGTGACCGAGAGCACTGGCGGCGTGGCATCAACCAGGAACAAGGCGCGCCAGTCCGGCGCAGCCCGGAACTCGACATAGCGGTAAGTCAGGGCGGCGAGGAACAGCGTGATCAAGATGGTAGCCACAATGAAAGCGGGTTGGGTATTGCCTTTGAACAGCCCCAAGGCATTCATTACGGGCAGGTGCCACAGATAAATGCTGTAACAGGCCATGCCAGGCACTTGCAACACGCGCCAGCGTAAAAAGCGCAACCAAGGCGCACCGTTGAGCAGCGTCAGAATCAAGAGTGTCAGTCCCAGATCGAACACATTGCCCAGTACCGCCATCCACTCGAAGCTGATATTGCGGCTGATGCATTGATCAAAGCCATAACACCCAATGAGCAGCAAGAGCACGGCAAGGCTCCCGGAGAGCGGGGTGGGTATACGCCAGCAGGTGCGGTGAACCCAAGCGGCGGCCAGTGCCATGCCGATGACAAATTCATCCAGCCGGCCCAGCAGCAGCGCGTCGGCAATCCAGTCCGGCCCGGCCGCCGGTGGGTCCAGCGCACGGATGGCGCGCACGGCCAATGACAAGACCAGGGCGACAATGAGGATGGGCTTGATGCCACGCCGCGCTGCCAGCACGGCCAGCAGCGGGAAGAGAACGCTGAACAGCACTTCGGTACTGATCGACCACAAGGCCCAGTTGGAGCTTGGCACAAATGTGCGGTGAAAAAACGGAAAGGTGAATGTGGCGATGGTGAGCGCTTCTCGCAGCGCCCCCCCGTCGGGGTGGGCCAGCCGGCCGCTCAGGATGACGGTAGTGACACACACCACGTAATACAGTGGGATCAGCCGAAAAAAACGATGCTTGTAGAAGGTCAGTGCGTCCGCTGTGTTTCTGATTTGCCGTTTTTGTGCGGCATAAGGCAGATAGAGCACAAAGCCGGACAACATGAAAAAGAGATTGACGCCGGTCCAGCCGTTCAGCAATACCAAACTGGTCGGAATGCCCAGTACGACGGGCGGATGAAGCGCTAGCGCGATGGTGATGTGATGCCAGAACACGGCAATAATGGCCAGCCCACGCAGGCCGTTGATTTCCGGAATGCGCAGACTGGGTGGCGCGGCGGATCGGGTCATTCGTATTTCACCATAAGACCTGGTTCGTATCAGAAATGGGTGGTCTGGCGCGGCATATCAAAACCCGCACACAAACCTACCCTTCTTATCCATAGCAAGCATCTGGCATTTGTGCGTCGCAACAGGTGGCCTGGATGGATGAATGGAATGCTTTCAACCATGGCCCTGTGGCACCGGCTTCACTAAATAAAAAACCGGCCAATGTGATGCACCAAAGCTTGCTGCAAGCATCGGGTTTGCGGGTGTGCCGAGCCGGAAAAAACTGCCGCACTCTGCCTCAGCAACCGGGTCTGGCCGCAAATTCTGCTCTGCCATGTCATAGAAAATCCAGCACATTCAGCTCCTTGATCTGGATTGGCACCGCAATGGTGCGGTGCTAAACCCACCGGTCAGGAGCCACTGCTGCACGTCTGTCAGCCGACCCGTGGCAGGCCGGAAAACCCGCAACCGGTTGCATGCCGCATATTTGCTTGTCAGTGAATGGTAATGTATGTGTAGCATAGGGGAAAGACGTTACTTGATTGGCATGGCGCATCGCTAGAGCATGAAATCCATTTCAAAACCCGTATCAGCGGGACAGGATGGAGAGAGTCATGCCTAATCACACCCGGTTTATGGCCGGTAAACAACGTTCGCTGGCGCTGTTGCTGGCAGGTCTGGTTGCTACACCTTTGCCATTGCTGGCCACCCTGGCTGCGCCTGTGGCCTATGCCGCTTCGGTCAGTACGGGTTACACCGTGCAGGCGGGTGGTGCGGTGCAGTTCTACGCCAATGGCGGCGCCTGGGCCGATCTGCACTACACCGTAAACGGTGGTGCGCAGATGAATATCCGCATGGGCAATAGCGGCACCAACAACAGCTATACCGTGACCGGGATTCCGGCCGGTGCGGTGGTCAGTTTCTCGTTCACGGTAGGCCAGAGCGATGGCTCGGCGCAGGACACGGCCTGGTCCCAGTTTACCTACAGCGCGCCAACACCAGTCCCGACGCCCGCGCCAACACCAGTCCCCACCCCAGCGCCGACACCAGCTCCAACGCCTGCGCCGACGCCGGCTGCAAGCTACGGGGCCACTTCGCTCAGCGGCGGTATCGTGGCGTTCTATGCCAATGGCGGCGCATGGGCTGATCTGCATTACAGCGTGAACGGTGGCGGTCAGGCCAATGTGCGCATGACCAACAGTGGTACCAATAACACTTACCAGATCACCGGCGTGGCTAACGGTGCGACGATCAGCTACTGGTTCACCATTGGCCAGGCCAATGGCTCGGCGGCAGATACCCCTGCGCAAACGCTGACCTACAGCACGGCGACCCCAACGCCGACACCGACACCATCTCCTTCGGGCGGTGCGGTATTCCCGGCTGCGGGCACCACCTTCAATCTGGTGAATGGTACGAACGGCACCTACGCCGATAACCAGGTCTACTGGACCATGGTCGGCAAAGACCCGGTCACGCAGGGCTATGTGCATGTCAATTGCGCCGGCGCGCTGATCCCGATGTCTGCCGCAGACAACAACGCGCAGACCAAGGGCGGCCAGAGCTACGCCAATTACTCTATCCCGCTGTCACAGTGTAAATCGGTGACTGTCCCGCAAATTACCTCGGCGCGGATCTACCTCAGCGTGGGTAGCCCCATGTTTATGGCCGCCGTGGGCAGCCCGGTGACTGGTTATACCGGCCCCAACATTGATAACCCGACCGATCCCAACAGCAACGTGATCTTTGATTTCATTGAGATGGATGTCAGTGCAGCCAGCTTCTTTGGCAACACCACCCGCGTTGACCAGTTTGGCTTCCCGGTGCGTCTACGGCTGCAAGGGCAGGGAGGCACCGATCAGACCGTCGGAGAAACCGAAAGCCGCGCCGCGTTGTTCCAGGAGTTTGCCGCGCAGCCGCCGGCCCCGTTCTCGCAACTGGCCACCGTGCAAGCGCCATACCGGATCGTCGCGCCGGCCCACGGCGGCTTTGCCACAGGTGGGGCCTACAGCACTTATCTGGATAGTTACATCACGGCCATCTGGAGCCAGTAC
>JASLES010000079.1 GCA_030151005.1 Silvimonas sp. | reverse complement strand
ATCAACAGCACCGCTGGTACAAACACAGCGGCAATCTGATCTGCCAGCCGCTGGATCGGGGCCTTAGAGCCTTGCGCAGCAGCCACCAACCGGACAATCTCGGCCAACTGCGTTTGCTGGTCAATGCCAGTGGCGCGAATGCGCAGCATGCCATCCTGATTGCGGGTGGCCGCAAAGACCTGGGCACCGGCCGATTTGGGGACGGGGACACTTTCGCCCGTTAACATGCTTTCATCGACCACGGCTTGCCCACTGAGGACTTCGCCATCAACCGGGATAGCGTCACCGTGCCGTACGATGACAATGTCGCCGGTGTCCAGTTGATCTACCGGCACCTCCAGCAGCATGCCGCCACGCTCCACCCGCGCACTGCGCGGCTGCAATTGCATGAGCTCGCCCATGGCTTGCGAGGCCTTGTGTTTGGCGCGCGCTTCCAACCATTTGCCCAGGCACACCAATGTGATGACCACGGCACTGGCCTCAAAATAGACCGGCAGATCATCATGGCCCCGCACAACCACCACGGCGCTAAACAGCCAGGCAACCGTTGTACCCAGTGCCACCAGTACATCCATATTGGCGCCACCACCTTTCACGGTATGCCAGGCGCTGCGATAAAACCGCCAGCCAAAACCAAACTGTACCAGCGTGGCAAAGAACATCTGCCACACGCGCGGCACCATCAGCGCGTGCCAGCCTGCGGTCATGGCCAACATCTCCCACAGCAGCGGCGCGGTCAGTAGCGCTGGTGCCAGCCAGGGCCAGACGGTTGCGGTGGTGGTTTGCGGTGCTTCGGGTTTGATTTCATGGGCATCGTAGCCCGCCTTGCGTACGGTCTGGATCAGCGCGTCCGCGGCGTGCAAGCCCGCAGGCTGTTCGATCAAAGCAGTTTCAGTGGCAAAGTTAACGGTGGCCACGACGCCGGGCAGACGATTCAGCACTTTTTCAATGCGCGCAGCACAAGCGGCGCATGTCATGCCTTGCAGCGCCAGTTGGGTCTGCGCGGGTTTGACGTCGTAGCCCGCTTTGCGGATGGCCGCGATCACATCCGGCACGGCTTTGCTGTCAGCCACAGAGACTTTTGCTGTTTCTGTGGCCAGATTGACCTCAGCCTGCACGCCATCCAGCCGGCCCAGTACCTTTTCGATACGCCCCGCGCAAGCCGCGCAAGTCATGCCACTGATGGGGAGTGATACCTCCATGAATCTGCCCTCGCCAAATACCTACAGGGGGTATGTTATGCCCCCTATATGCCCCTGTAAACCCGAGTGGCAGGATTTCACACCCCGCTTTACCGATACGGTGGTGGGGTATACAGTAACGCGCATCTCATCCGGGGTGTATGCACGATGTGGCGCATGCTGTTGCTGACCTTTTGCCTGCTGGTATCCGGCATTGCACCGGCACAGACACACATTGTGGCCGCCCAGCCGGCTGCCGTGGTGCAGGCAGCAGACAACTGCGGCCATTGCCATGAAGCAGCCCCTGCGCCCAAATCCGTCCACCACGCCGTGACCAGTCCGTGCTGCGACAACACCTTTTGCAGCATGACGCCAGGCGCGCCAATGGCCACTGCGCTGGTCTCGCCCCCACTTTCCGGCACGGCCATCCGTTACCCTGTCGCCGCTGCAGAGCAGATCAACTGGCTAGCCGCCCCACCGTTACCCCCTCCCCGTACCCTTGTCTGAACCCGCAATTTTTCTATCCATCGTGTTCGATTGATTTACTGCGCATGTGCGCCTGGTATGCGCAGGTTCAATGTGTCGGCTGCTTTGAGCGGCGGACAACAAGGAGTCATCATGTTATTCAAAACCCGCCTTCTGGCACTGGCCCTGTTGGGTGCTGCCACGCTGGCACAAGCCAGCACCACGGTCACCCTCTACAAAAATGCCGGATGCACTTGCTGCGAGGCCTATATTGCCTATCTGAAAAGCGCGGGCTTTACCGTCAAAGCACAAGATGCGGCCGATATGGGCGCGGTTCGCCAGCGTTATGGTTCAGCCCAGGCCGCCAGTTGCCATACCATGCGCATCGGTAGCTATACCGTAGAGGGTCATGTTCCTGTGGCTGCCATCAACAAGCTGTTGAAGGATAAACCTGCGATCACCGGGATCAGCGTGCCTGGCATGCCCATGACAGCGCCGGGCATGGGCGAGGAAAAGCCGGGCACGCTGCCGGTGTACGTGCTTAAAACAGCCAATGGCAAACCGGACACCGAGTTTGGTCGGTTCTAACCGGGTCCGGCTCAATTCGTCTTTGTCTTGAACCATCACCGGGGCGGATCTGCATCCGCCCCGCCGGAGTAAAAGAATGGATCGTCGAAGCTTTTTGCGTTTTGGCGGGATGGCTATCAGCAGCCTGGCGCTGGCGTCCCGCACCTGGGCAGAAGACATGCACGCCATGCATATGGCCCCGGCAGACAATACGCCCTTGTTGCCTGTCGCAGATTTCCCCGCTGGCCGCGCCCTGCCGGCGTTGCAAAAACTGAAAAACCAGGCCAATCCCGCCGGCCAGTTCCAGGCCACCTTGACTGCAGCCGCCCGCACCGTGCAGTTCAAACCGGGCCTTGATACCGTGGTCTGGGCTTATAACGGCCAGAACCCTGGCCCATTGATTGAGGTGTATGAAGGGGACGTGCTTGAAATCCGCCTGATCAATCAGCTCAGCCAGCCCACCACCATTCACTGGCACGGTCTGCCGGTACCGCCTGCGCAGGATGGCAATCCGGGCGATGAAGTCGCACCGGGCACCGAGCGCATCTACCGCTTTGGTTTGCCGGCCGGTTCAGCCGGTACCTACTGGTATCACCCGCACCCGCATGGGCATACCGCCGAACAAGCTTATATGGGTCTGGCCGGCCCGCTGATTGTGCGTTCCCGGCGCGATCCGCTGGCTGGCATGCCCGAACAGCACCTGGTGTTTTCCGACCTTAAACTGGGCGCGGATGGCCGCATTGCCGGCAATAGCGATCTGGACTGGATGAACGGGCGCGAAGGCCAGTTTGTGTTGATCAATGGCGCGCTGCAGCCTGCGATCACCACCAACGGCATGCAGCGCTGGCGCTTGTGGAATATGTGTAATGCGCGTTATCTCAATCTCTCGCTGGGCGGCCAGCCGTTCCGGCTAGTGGGTACAGATGGCGGGTTGCTGGAACACGCGCGGACCATTACCCAACTACTGCTTGCCCCCGGCGAGCGTGCCGAGGTCGTGGTCATGGGCAATGGCGAAGTCGCTTTGCAGGCACTTGCATATGACCGGGGCATGATGGGTGATGTGCCGACACCGCAAACCCTGACCCTGGCCACCGTGGCGTTGAGTGGCGGCGCCAACATGCCCATGCCCTCTCACCTGCGCCAGATCACCCCGCTCTCCCCGGGCGCGGTGCAAAAGCGGGTGGTGTTCAGCGAGCAAATGAACATGGCGAACGGCGTGCATAGCATGACGCCGCTCATCAACGGCAAGAGCTACGACATGAACCGCGTTGACCTGATCAGCCAGCGAGGTGCGGTGGAGGCGTGGTCACTAGTCAATGATTCGGATATGGACCATCCGTTTCATCTGCACGGTACCCAATTCCAGGTGGTCAGCCGCACCCGCAACGGCCAGACCGTGGCGGAACCCTTCCTGGCCTGGCGCGACACAATCAATCTGCGCCCCAATGAAACGGTGTTGATTCATGTCGTACAACAGCAGCCCGGCGCACGTATGTTCCACTGTCATATTCTGGAGCACGAAGATCGCGGCATGATGGGGATATTGAACGTGGTGTGATCACTGGCGCTTGTGAGGGGCCTATTCAACAGAAAAACCGGCAAACTGCCGGTTTTTCTGTTTACCGTGCGCCCCGAGCGGGTGCGGGTCAGCCCTGCGTTTGCTAAACTTGCCGCATTTGCCCATCAGCGAGTCGTAACCCGTGGCCCAATATGTAATGTCCATGCTCCGCGTGAGCAAAATCGTTCCGCCCAAGCGTCAGATCATCAAGGATATTTCGCTCAGTTTCTTCCCTGGCGCCAAGATTGGCCTGTTGGGTCTGAACGGTGCTGGTAAATCCACCGTGCTGCGCATCATGGCCAATGTGGACAAAGAATATGACGGCGAGGTGCAACACCTGGCTGGCGTGAAGATCGGTTACCTGGAACAGGAACCGAAGCTGGACGCAGAAAAAACCGTGCGCGAAGAAGTGGAAAGCGGCATGGGTGAAGTCATGGACGCGCAAAAGCGTCTGGAAGAAGTCTACGCCGCCTACGCCGAACCCGATGCCGACTTTGATGCTCTGGCCGAAGAACAAGCCCGTCTGGAAGCCATCATTTCTGCCGGTGCTGGCGACAACACCGCGCTGCAACTGGAACTGGCTGCCGACGCCCTGCGCCTGCCACCGTGGGATGCCAAAATCGGCAACCTCTCTGGCGGTGAAAAGCGCCGCGTAGCGCTGTGCAAATTGTTGCTGTCCAAGCCAGACATGCTCTTGCTGGATGAACCCACCAACCACCTGGATGCAGAATCGGTGGAATGGCTGGAACAATTCCTGGTGCGCTTCCCGGGCACCGTGGTGGCCGTGACCCACGATCGCTACTTCCTGGATAACGCCGCCGAATGGATTCTGGAACTGGACCGTGGTCACGGTATCCCGTGGAAGGGCAATTACTCCAGCTGGCTGGAGCAAAAGGAAGAGCGCCTGAAACAGGAAGAATCGACCGAATCTGCCCGCCAGAAAGCATTGAACAAAGAACTGGAATGGGTGCGCCAGAACCCCAAGGGCCGTCAGGCCAAATCCAAGGCGCGGATTGCCCGCTTTGAAGAACTGTCCAGCTTTGAGCACCAGAAGCGCAACGAAACCCAGGAAATCTTTATCCCGGTCGCCGAGCGTCTGGGTGACAAGGTCATCGAGTTCAAGGGTGTGTCCAAGGGCTTTGGTGATCGTCTGCTGATCGACAATCTGAGCTTTGCCGCCCCCGCAGGCGCCATCGTCGGCATTATCGGCCCGAACGGTGCTGGTAAATCCACGCTGTTCAAGATGATTGCCGGCAAAGAAACACCGGATACCGGTGATGTCGAGATCGGCCAGACCGTGCAGATGGCGTTTGTTGAACAAAGCCGTGAAGGCCTGGAAGCCGAAAAGACCGTGTTTGAAGATGTCTCTGGCGGTCTGGAAAACATTCAGGTCGGCAAGTTTGAAATGTCCAGCCGCGCGTATCTGGGCCGTTTCAACTTCAAGGGCGGCGATCAGCAGAAGAAGGTTGGCATGCTCTCCGGTGGTGAGCGCGGCCGTCTGCATCTGGCCAAAACGCTGCTGAAGGGCGGCAACGTGCTGCTGCTGGATGAACCGTCCAACGATCTGGACGTGGAAACCCTGCGGGCGCTGGAAGATGCGCTGCTGGAGTTCGCCGGCACCGTGTTCGTGATCAGCCATGACCGCTGGTTCCTGGACCGGATCGCCACGCACATTCTGGCGGCCGAAGGCGACAGCCAATGGACATTCTTTGACGGCAACTATCAGGAATACGAAGCCGACAAGAAGAAGCGTCTGGGCGAAGAAGGCGCTAAACCCAAGCGTATCCGCTACAAGCCGGTGACGCGTTAAGCGCGTCTGGCCTGGCCAATAAAAAACGGGAAGCGCTGCTTCCCGTTTTTTATTGGCCCTGGTCATCTACCGACCCACCCGTTTGCGAGAGTGTCATCTTCAAACACCTCAGGTAACCCAGCTCGCTGGCATTCAAGTCCACCTCAGGCTTTTTGCCTGGTCGATGCGGCCCGTACAAGTCGTTATTGAAGGGCAGTTGCCACGTCTTGTAGCACTGCATGACCGGGGTTTCGGGCAGCCCCGTATAGTGGGCTATGCACCGGCCTTGCCCCCGCGAGATCCACTGGGCCACCTCTGCCATAGGCACCTGCATGAATTCGTGCAGATATGGGGCAAATTCCGCCTGTTGATCATCATCAACAGCTACCGTCTTCAGTATCACCTGTTCTGGGTGCCCCTCCAGCCGCTGCTGGGCCGACATATGCCATATAACGGCTGAGACACGACATGGCGTCACCCGCGTTAAAACCGGATCAAGTAACAAGCTCGAGATCTCTTCAGCATCATCTGCACAGGCAAAAGCAGACGTTCCCGCCAGAAAAACCAGGAGCAGTTTGCCCACAAGCCGTTTCACTATTTCAACTCCACTTCTATTTTCTGAAAACATGCACCACCTGGCTGGTTTGTGCACAGCAACCTTTCAGCCCCTCACACCCGCTCAGGGCCGCGCACATGGTATTGTGACGCCCGATTCACCCTGATGCGCCACCATGCCTGCCCTGCCCCACAAAAAGCTCTACCACATCTCCACCCTGGAAAACCTGGATACCTGGGCCCGTTATAAACAGGCCATGTGCATGGATTGCCAGTCTACCTGTTGCACCATGCCGGTGGAGGTCAAGCTGCCGGATCTGGTCCGCATGGGTGTGGTCGATCCGTTTGAGGCCGAGCACGAAGCGCCGAAGAACGTCGCCAAACGGCTGGAAAAAGCACGGATCATCCAGCACTTCAATTTCAAGACCAGCGTTTTCACGCTGGCGCAGCGGGCCAATGGCGAGTGCACGTATCTGGATGCCCAAACGCGCCTGTGTACCATTTATGACCTGCGTCCCAATACCTGCCGCAATCACCCCAAGATTGGCCCCAAGCCTGGCTTTTGCGCTTATCGCAACCGCTGACAGGGTCCCTGGCGCGTTTCTCATTGTTGTCATGGAGCGTTCATAAAATAGCGCATTGCCAGCTCACTGGATGCGCATTTCATGTCTTTGACCGTTCCTTTTCCCAATCCGGTTCGTGACTGGATCATCAGCAATCTGCAACGCGGTTGTGCGGTACCCGATGTCGTGCGGGAACTGCGCGACAACAATGTGGAAGAACCGCTGGCCAACGCCATGGTCAACACCGTCATGCAAGCGCTGATGGCGGGCTCCCCCTTGCCAGATGGGCAACTGCTGCTGGCCCCGCCAGCTTACGTGGCCGATCCTTGCCGCCTGCCGGCTGCCCCGGTGATCGCCTGTGGCGATCGGGATATCCGCGTGCTGTCCCGCATGAGCAAGCCCACTGCCGCCGTATTGGGCAACGTGATCAATGCCCGCGAATGCGAACAGTTGATTGAACTGGCACGGCCGCGCCTGCGCCCGTCCACCGTGGTTGATCCCACTACCGGTCAGGACGTCGTGGCGGATCATCGCAGTAGCGAAGGCATGTTCTTTCGCTTGATGGAAACCCCGTTGCTGGAAAAACTGGATCGACGCCTCGCGGCACTGACCGGGCTGCCGGTTGAAAATGGCGAGGGTTTCCAGATTCTGCATTACCGTTCCGGCGCAGGTAGCGCACCGCATTTTGATTATCTGACCCCCAGCAATGTCGCCAATGCCGAGTCTATTACCCGCAGCGGCCAGCGCATTATCACTGTGGTGATTTATCTCAATGACGTCGCGGCAGGCGGCGAAACGGTGTTTCCGGAAACCGGCTGGGCGATCACACCGCAGCAAGGCAATGCGATCTACTTTGAGTATTGCAATCAACAGGGGCAGACCGACCCGGCGTCATTGCACGCCAGTTCACCCGTACTCAAGGGCGAGAAATGGGTGGCGACCAAATGGATACGCGAACGCCGGTTTATCTCCCGCTGAGGCGTTGCAATCATAAGAAAAGCCGCCCTTGCAGGCGGCTTTTTTGGTGGGCATGCCCTACCGGTTACATCACATCGACGGACTTCCAGCCCTTGTCGGTGAGTGTGAATACTTCTTTGAGCTGCATCTGGCGATCACCATGGATCAGCCGGGCCAGCATGGGGAACACCCGTTCCAGATCCGGGTCCTTGGCCCACGGTGCCGGTTCAATCTTGTAGGTATAAGTCACCGCGGTAGTCTTGCGGCCGCCCTCATCATGCGGCGGTTCCCAGCCCACAATCTGATCCAGCGTCAGCGTGGCTGCGCACAGATCACCGTGGCGAACGTACTTGCTGCCGTCGCTACGGGTGAAGGTGACGTCTTCCTTGCGGTAGTACTGCTGGCCTTGCGCCGTCAGCGAATACTGATGGGTTGGCAGGACAACAGACTTGTCCGGGGTGTCATAACGGATCATGACGTCCTTGAACGTCACAATACCCAGTTTTTGCAGCACCGGCAGTTGTAAAGCGTCCGACTCACCTGCTGCAGCCTGGTTGGGGGTGATGTTGATCGGCCAGGTGGTCTTGCCCAGGCAAAAATGGCCTTTCTGGGCCAGGTAATCATTCATGCCACTCGTAAACACCGCAGCAGAAGGCTGGGTATCACCCTTGCCGCACGCGCTCAGCAGCAGTGCGGCACAGGCGGTCAGGCTTAAAGTCTGGATCAGTTTTTTCATAACGATTTCGTTGGGTCCAATCAATGGACGACAGCCCTGAGACCGGGGCTGTCGTCAGAGGGTTAATCCACGCAAGTACCATGTGCAGGCGGATTGGCTGGCGCCTGGTAGCCATCCGTCAAGGTATTCAAGAAGCAGATCAGGTCAGACATCTGCGCTTCTGTCATGGGCGGCGTTGAGCCGGCAGCACGGCTGTCCAGCGGCATTTGCGGGTCAATATTGCTCAGGTAAGCGGCTGGCAAATCGTTGAACTTTTGCACCGTCCCCCCGGTGTACTGCGTGGTGATCAGGCCGTACGTGGGGAAATTGGCGTCCGGCGTGGCTTTGGGTGTGCCGCCCACGGTGGGGTACCAGATTTCCGGATTGGTATCGCGCGTGTTGTAGAAGTGAACCAGTTGGTACAGCGAGTGGATCACCCCGTTGTGGAAGAACGCGCCGCGCAAAGCCACGTTACGCAGTGTCGGGGCCTTGAACAGACCGCAGAACGCATTGGGCGCACCCAGCGAGGTAGGCAGATGGTCAGTGCGCAATGGGCCGCAGACGCCCATATCGTTGTAGCCAGGGTTCTGGTTAGCCGGGATATCCATATTGCGCGGCACACTGATGTTCTCGTAAGAGAAATCCGTGAACAGCGCGGAGCTGCCGTTCAAACCTGCACCCTGGTAGTGGCAGGAGGCACAGTTGCCGGTGTTGGCATCGGTAAATATGCTCAACCCTCTGAGCTCGGCGGCCGTCATGTTGCCGCCAATCTTGTTGCCGACATACAGGTCAAACTTGCTGGAGAATGGATGAAAGCTCTGGTCTTCCATCTGGTACGCCTGCAGCGCGGCCTGAATGTAACCAAAAGCTTTGGTGGTATCGGCAAAGGCATCGTTGCCGTAGGCCTGCAAGAACAGCGGCGCGTAAGACGCCGCTTTGACCTTGGCGACGACATCAGCCGGCGAGGCATTGGCCATTTCATTGGCCGACAACAGCGGAATGCTGGTCTGGTCAGCCAGCGTCGGGGAGCGGCCATCCCACGTGAAGCCGCCGCCCGGGCCCGGCACACTCACGCCGTCCGGGTTATCCAGCAAA
>JASLES010000047.1 GCA_030151005.1 Silvimonas sp. | reverse complement strand
CGCAGGAAACCCAACACCACACTGACCAGAAAAATGACGATAAACAGGAAGAACAAAATGCGGGCAATGTCCGCGGCGCCCGCAGCAATGCCGGTAAAACCGAGCAATGCAGCGATCAGGGCAATGACAAAAAAGACGACGGCGTAATGCAGCATGACGGACTCCTTTGCGGTTCTGACGTTATTGGAATAACGGTCGGGCCAAAGGCGCTTGATGTACGCGCAAGGTTATGCGGTGCGGCGCTCGGTTTGCGGGCGTAACTTGCCGGCGCTGGCCAGCAAGGACGGACGAAAAGGCATTTGGGCTTCTATGGCATTGATGTTGGCGTTGAGCGTGGCGCTTTGCCCAAAGCCGAACTCAATCTCGTTCAGTGCAAACAACAATTCATCGCGGCAAGACGCCACCATTTCGCACACGGCACCGCGGTG
Organism: Silvimonas sp.; assembly: GCA_030151005.1. Lineage (GTDB taxonomy): Bacteria > Pseudomonadota > Gammaproteobacteria > Burkholderiales > Chitinibacteraceae > Silvimonas. The sequence continues at coordinate 17,764 of JASLES010000047.1, read as the reverse complement.
AATGGTTTTCCAGCCTTCAAGGCAGCGCATGGAGGGCACAAACGGGCGGGTTTCCGCATTCAACTGGGCAACCAGTTGCCGTGGCCAGTTCTCCCGCAGGGCATCGTCATGCTTGCCCAGCAGATAGGGCATGTAGTCGGCGATGGGGTTGCGCAAATGGCTGCAAGCCAGGTCGTCTTCCAGCCAGGACGGAATAAGGTCATGCGGCACCAGCATGGCTTCGAGCACGAGCTCATTGCCTTGCAAACGCACCCAGGCTTGCGCGCCGACCACACGGTACTCTGGCAGCGCGACATCATCGGGATAACCATTGAGTTCATGGTCAGCCCACCGTTGCACCCGGGCATTGCCGGCGGCAATGGCAAGGCGCTGCGTACGCTGCAACAGGTTGACCAGGCTGGTTGTCCGGTTGTGCAATGCGTCCCGGATGGCTTTGCATTCACTCATGATGTGCTGCCTTTCTCTATGGGTTTTATGGAGTGTGAAACAGGTTTTTGTTGCCATGAGTGCATGGTACGGCGACCCCGGTTAGCGCACTGTCGGGTGCCGGGCGCAACGTGCTGTCGGCAGCGCTGGCGGGTTTGGTAGGTGATGTCTGACAGGTAAACCTGGGTGTCTTGCAGATAAAAAAACAGCCACCTGCGCAAACGCGGGTGGCTGGTCGTCGTCAGTACGGGGCCGCATTAGTGCGGCAGGTTGTCTTTCCAGTACGGATCGGCCTGATAGTAGCTATGCAGATTGCTGGACCATTGTTCGTCCGCAAACGTTGGCCAGTGGTCCTTGTCGAACCCCGGGGCGTTCTTGAGCGTTTCTTTGTCCACGCCGATCAGCGTGAATTCCTTATTGACCTCATCGAGCTTGATTGAGGACCACGGCAGCGCGAACAGCTTGTCGCCCATGCCCAGGAAACCGCCAAATGACAGCACGGCGTAGGCGACGCGGCCGTTGGTGACATCCAGCACAAATTGATCAATCTTGCCCAGATGTTCACCTTGTTCATTGACCACCTTGTAGCCTTCAGCCTCGTGGGACGCAATAACCTGTGCGGTCATGCTGGCTGTGCTCGTGGCGGCGGTGCGCGGGGTGGAGGTATACGACTGATTGCCAGGCAGAGTCATGATGTACTCCTTGGTGAGTGGATTAGCAACGCGCGGGGCCGGGGCTGCTGGTTGACCATGCAGCGGGTTCCTGACCCAACGAGTTCATGGTGAACCGTGGGCCAGAGCGGGAATGTCGGTGCTGGACGGGATTGCTGTGCGGGAAAGGGCAATGGCGGGAGGGGGTGAGGACTACATGCGCGCCTTGCAGACAAAAAACAGCCCGCGGGACTGGCACGTCCATCGCGGGCTGGCAGGGGCAGGGTCAAACTGATCGTGCAAACGGGGGCGGCCCGTTTCAGATCAGGCGCAAGCCTTCTGGCTGTACCAGTTCCTGTTCATCATTGACGTGTAACTCTGCGGCGGCGGGCTGTACGGTCAATGCGCTTTGTTTCTGGGCGCAACTGGCAGGCAGACTCAGCACATCGCCCGTGGCGATGGCATGTTCAGCCATCAGGTAACGCCCGTAACCCTGCAACAGCGGCGAGGCAGATTCTTCAATCGGTTTGCACGCGGCGTGTACTGGCCGTGGTTGCACGATCAAGCCAGCCGGGCTCAGCCTGGCCTGCTCCACACCGGGAGCACTGGCCGTGGTATCTGCCGCGTCGGCCATGTTCATGGCCTGGTTGACGGCCAGTACAAACGTTGCCGCAGCCAGCATGTCCAGCAAAAAGCCGCCAGCACGCCGGCGGCGATGGGTTGAAGTGTCCATGACAGCATCTCCTCGATCCTGAAACGGCTCGTTATTGAAAAAGAACATGAGATTGACCATGAATGACCATTAACAACGGTGAGGCGCGGCGGTCAGACCACGCCCATCACCAGCAAGACGATCAGCACCACCAGTAGTAGACCCGTGCCGCCACTGGGCCCATAGCCCCAGTTACGGCTGTGCGGCCAAGTGGGCAGCGCGCCAATCAGGATCAAGATCAGAACAACTAAAAGAATGGTGCCTAACATTGCGGTCTCCTTTGTGTGTTGTTGGTTTTCCGCAGGAAAGCCAGCGAGGCTGGTTTTCTACATGGAGAAGCTTACGTAGTAGCCGGCCCGCAGCATGTCGGTGGCCTGCGCGGCATGCCAAAGAAAGCCTCGCGTCGCCATGTAGGAAACTGCTGACAATGACGGGATGATGCCCATTTGTAGGTTATTTCTGACCCGGCAAGGGGCGCTGGGCGGATGGTTTTGTACGGGCGCGCGCGAATAATGAGAGACGGGGCTTTCACTCAGCAAAGCTGCGGGGTATCTGCTTCATGACGACAAAACGTAGAAGAATATGGGCCGCCGTCCTGGCGGTGATCGTGGCGCTGATTGCGCTGGCGATTTATCTCTTTAACTGGAACATGCTGCGCGGCCCGATCTCGGAACGCGTATCAGACAAGCTGGGGCGGCAGTTTGCCATTACCGGCGATTTGCATGTGCGCCTGGGCTGGACGTCCACCATCACTGCAGAAGGGCTAACTCTGGCCAACGCGCCTTGGAGCAAAACGCCCACCATGGCGACGTTGCAGAAGCTGGAATTCGACCTGCCGCTCAAACCCTTGCTGCATAAAGAAGTCCAGCTGCCCCGGGTGGTGTTGACCGCGCCAGATGTCTCGCTGGAACAAAATGCCCAGGGTCAGAATAACTGGACGTTCGACAAACTGGCCGCCAGTCCGGCCGCGAGTGATGCTAGCGCGCCAGCCGTGAAACTGGGGCAGGTGAACGTCGACAAGGGCCATGTGCGTTACCAGGATGCGCAGGGTTCTGATATCAACGCCGCCGTGTCCACCCGCAACGGGCTTGAGGGCACAGATGCGGCGATTGATGTGGCGGCCAAAGGCGCGTTTCGCAAGCTGGATTTCAATGTCAGTGCAACCGGCGGCGGGGTGCTGGACTTGCGCTCGGCCGACAAACCCTACCCGCTGGAAGCCTCCGGCACGGTCGGCCAGACGCGTTTCAACGCCAAAGGCAGCATTACCAATCCGCAAAAGCTGGGCGTTTTGTCACTCAACTTCAATCTGTCTGGCCAGAGTCTGGCGCAACTTTTCCCCATTCTGAAACTGCCACTGCCGGCAACGCCGCCGTACCGGCTGGCAGGGCATTTGCAGCATCAAAATCAGCTATGGCAATTGCAGCGCTTTAACGGGCGCGTGGGCAGTAGTGATATTGCGGGGGATTTTGCAGTGGATCTGGCCCCCAAGACCAAAATGATCACTGCCGATCTGACGTCACGCCGGGTGGATCTGGCCGATTTCTCCGGCTTTATCGGGGCGCGGGCCGAAAGTGGCCAACCGGCGCCACCCAAAGGGGATCGGGTCTTGCCAGACAACCCGTTTAGCGTGGAAAAACTCAACATTGCCAATGCAGATGTCAAATTCAAAGGTGCGCAGATTGTGAATGCCAGCCTGCCGCTGGATAACTTGCAAGCGCATTTATTGCTCAACGATGGGGTACTCAAGCTTGATCCGCTCAATGTCGGCGTCGCGGGTGGGCATGTGGTTTCTACGCTGAGTCTGGACAGCACAGCCACGCCGCTCAAGACCGCGGTGGATGCGTCCGCCACGCGTTTGCAACTGACGCAACTGGTGCCAGAACTGGGCAAGAGCAAAGAAGCCAGTGCCGGGCTGGTGGGGGGCAAGGCGCGGCTGGATATGCAGGGCAATAGCGTGGCGAAGATGCTGGGTTCGGCCAACGGTAACGTAGCGGTGATCATGGATGGCGGTCAGATCAGCAAACTGCTGATGCGGCTGACCAATCTGGATGTCGCCAACCTGGTGCCTATCCTCTTTACCGGTGACAAGCCGGTGCCGGTACGCTGCATGGTGGCCGATCTGGGCGCGACCAATGGGGATGCCACGATCAAGACACTGATTCTGGATACCGACAAACAGGTGCTCACCGGCAGCGGCAATATCAATTTCCGCGACGAGCACATTGATATGGCGCTCAAGAGTAACCCCAAGGACATCAGCCTCGTGGCGTTTCGGGGGCCAATCAATATCGATGGCTCATTCAAGAAGCCGTCAGTACGGCCCTCCTTACCGCAGCCGGTTGGCCGTGCTGCGGCAGCCGTAGGGTTGGCGTTCATCTCGCCACCGCTGGCGCTGCTGCCGCTGGTCGACATAGGCACCGCCAAGGACACACCGTGCGGCCAGATGATGCAGGAAGCCAGCGCACACGCGGCGCAGACCCCGACGGCGGCCCATTCAACCCGTTAATGTCCGGTCATGCCAAATTGTGCCTGGCAGCACTGTAACCAGCTGCGGCCGGCGCGTGACAGATAGTCCTCGCGCCAGACGAAGCCAAGCGCCCACACCAGATCCGGATCCGCCAGCGGGCGCAAGGCCACGCGGGCCGGATCCAGTTGCCGGGCAATCGGGTCGGGCAGGATGGCAATGCCGATCTCGGCGGCCACCAGTTCACCAATGAAATCCCAGTGCCGGCTGTGTCCGGCCACTTGCGGCGTAAAGCCTGCTTGCTCACAGGCCTGAGTGATCATATGGGCCAGCGCAAAGTCGTCTTCGTACATCACAAAAGGCCACGCCGCCAGGTCTGCAATGGCCACTGCTGCGGCAGAGGCGGGCGCCTGCGCGCTGGGGTAAACCACCACCAGGGCCTGGCGTGTCACCGGCAGGGTGGCCAGACCCGGCGTCACGGCGGGCAGCACGGTAATGCCCAGGTCCAGTTCGCCATTGACTACGCTATCTTCCAGCGCACGGCCGCCTTGTTCCTGCAGGCGCAGCGTTACGCCAGGATAGAGCTTGCGAAACCGCCCGATCACAGGCGCCAGATAACGCCCGGCCATCGGCGGTATACCCACCTTCAACTCTCCGCGCGCCATGCCATCAACTTCGGCAACCTCCTGGCGTAGGCGGGCGGCTTCTGCCAGCACAGATTGTGCGCGGGCGTAGGCCACCTTGCCGGCGTCGGTCAGTATGACCTTGCGACCTTCCCGCAGGAGCAGCAATCCGCCCAGTTCGTCTTCCAGCTGTTTGACCATCTTGCTGACGGTGGGCTGAGTGACAAACAAGGCCTCGGCAGCGCGGGTGAAGCTCTGCTGACGCACGACTTCAACAAAATAACGCAGGGCGCGAATATCCATAGCAATCAAACTATTCCATTATGGAATCGATCTGGTAATTATTATTCATTTTATATCTGGATTGTGCGTTTTTATACTGACTGCATTACTCAATGCATCGCCTTCGGTTACGCATCATGTCCAGTTCGATCACCTCCGCCGCTTACGTGCCCGCACGAGGCAATAGCCCACTGACGCAACGTGCCCGCCAGTTCTCTAGCGTGACCGTGCAAGTGCTGGCCTTGTCGGCATTGTGGTTGCTCGCCGCATGGATGCAAGCCCGCTGGCATGTACCCATTCCTGCCAGTTTGCTGGGTTTGCTGATGCTCACCGGCCTGCTGTTTGCCGGTGTGGTGAAAACCGGCTGGATTCGCCACGGCGCCAACTGGTTGCTTGGTGAAATGTTGTTGTTCTTTGTGCCTGCAGTGCTGGCCGTGGTGAATCACCCGGAGCTGATCCGCAGCGAGGGCTGGCGCGTTTGTACCGTGATTGGTGTATCCACCGTGGCGGTCATGATCGTGACCGCATTTGTGGTCGACGTGGTGTACAAGTTTGAGCTGAAACTGGCGCGCCGCCGGAGTAATCGTCATGTCTGATTCGTTGCTGGCCGCCTTCTGTTTTGTGCTGACCATTGCGCTGTATTACGCCAACAAGCGTATTTATGACCGCAGTCTGCGCATCATCCTGATGCCGTTGCTGCTGACCCCCGCCATTCTGATTGCCATTGTCTTGCTGGCCGATATCCCTTATCAGGATTACATGGCGGACTCGCACTGGCTGATGTGGCTGCTGGGGCCGGCGACCATTGCCTTTGCCTTGCCCATTTACGATAACCGCGCCATGGTGCGCAAACATTGGCTTTCAATCAGCGCCGGGGTGATTGCCGCAGTGATCACGTCGGTGGTGAGTTCTATCATGCTGGCGCGCTGGTTGGGGCTGTCGGTCATGCTGCAAAAAGGTCTGGCTGTGCGTTCTGTGACCACCCCGTTTGCCATTGAGGCTGCCAAATCCATGGGCGGCCCGGCTGATCTGGCTGCAGTGTTTGTGGTTATTACCGGGGTGCTGGGCATGGCGATTGGTGAAACCGTGCTGGCCTGCTTGCCGATGATTCGCAGCCGCCTGGCGCATGGCGCCATTTTTGGTGCTGCGGCCCATGGCGCAGGCACTGCCAAAGCCCGTCAGATTGGTGAAGTGCAGGGCGTGGTGGCCAGCCTTGTCATGATGATGGCGGGGTTGATCAGCGTGCTGGCGGCGCCATTGATCGGCCGGCTGTTTTTCTGAGTCAGCCCGGCTGACCATCTGCCCGGGGCTGCCAGTACATCGGCACATAACGCCAAGCCCACGCCGCCAGCGTGAGCACACCCGCTACTGCCGCAATGCTGAACCATGGTGTCGCCTGGTGCGTAAAGCACTCCCCGGCAATACGTGCCAGCACCACCGCGTGCATCATCCAGTACAACACCCAGGTAACTTTGGCTACAGCCAGCGGCCGGCCAGAATGTCCCAGCGATACGCGAGTCACAAAGCCCAGCAAAGTGCAGCAAAAAAAGCCTATGGTCAGCGCATGCAATGGGGCCAGACCGCCAACATAAAACCCTGCCCATGCGGCCAGACCTTGTGCGGCATATAAAACCAGCGCAATGCCGGCCCACAAAAAAGCGGCATGCAGCATGGCAAGCAGGGGCACTTTGAAACTGCGGCACAACGACCAGCGATAGCTGGCATACAGCAACAAGGCAGCAAAGCCCAGATCGGTGATGCCACTGTTAATGCGGCCATCAAACCAGCCAGCCAGGCTCAAACCGGCGTGGGCTAACGCCAGAATCAGCCACGCATACAGCAGCCAGAACGGCCGCCAGGCCACGTATGGCTGCAAAACCGAAGCAGAAAAGAACGGCACCATACGGTGACTGACGATCAGAAATACGGGCAGCAAAAACGTCCAGATGCCGATCTGAATAGCACTGTGCACCCACAACGCCGTATGCGGGCCGATCGGGTACAGGCTGGCTGCCAGCTGGCAGAGCAATGCCGGCAGGGCCATGACAAATGCAACCAGCACTAGCCAGGCATGGCGGCGATCGGCCGCAGTGCTGGCCAGAATGCGATCCGCCCACATCCAGACTGCAAACGCCCAGGCCACGACATGCAGCACGTCTCCAGCCGCATGCAGGGGTGGGATGAGCGCGGCAAAGGCCACCAGTAGCGAGCCGAGCGCATAAAGACCGATACTGCCCAGCCAGTGCACCCGGGCCGGGGCGGCAACGTTCAACCATTTGGGCCCGGCGGTGTTGATAAACCCCAGCATGAACAGGGGGAAAAACCCAAACATCATCAGGTCTGCGTGCAACCACGCCGGCGGGATGGGCGATGACATGTTCACTCCAAGCAGCCGCAATACCATTATGCAGGCCCACCAGGCCATGGCGGCCAGCAGAACAAGGCTGCCGCTGAAAAAACCCACACGGTGCGGGGCGGCCAGCAAAGACGGGTTGCGCATGATGGGCATCCTGTAGTGATTCAAATAAAAAAGGCCATCCGCAGGTTCCGGATGGCCAAACGCAGCCGAAGGCCGCGCAGTGGTTGATTGATCAGAGCAGATGCTCCAGCGGAGCAAAAACCTCGCGGATTGCCAATGGCCTGGTTGCCCAGTTTGAAGCGGTTGGTCAGTGCCGCCCGGCTGGCTAACATGCGCGCGTAAAAATAGCGGGGCAGGGTTAAACCATGTGCCCGGCGTACCGGGACGCTGGCTTTGATGCACAGGCGGGCAGTGGCAGAAGGCATGATGGCTAGCTTTAAGTGGAATATAAAATACATATTTATGGTGAAAGAAAAAGGCCGTGTTGAACGACCTGTTTCCTGACCTTGCTGTTGCGGCAGCTCACTGTTTGCTGCGAGATTGATAGCCTAACAAATATGTATTTGTAATGCAATTTAATGGAGACAAAATGCCGGCTTGCCGCCGGGTCAGGCCACCAGCGCCGCCTGATTCTTGTACAAAGCGGCCAGCAAGTCAGATTGCGTAATCATGCCGGCCAGGCGCTCGCCATCGACCACCGGCATGTGGTGCAAACCGCGATCCGAAAACAGCGTCACCAGTTCGTCAATGGGTTGGTCTACTTTGGCGCTGACCACTCGCGTCGTCATGATGCTGGCCACCTTGTCTTCCAGCCCCACACGGCGTAGTTGCGGCAGCGGTTGCGGTCTTGCGCTGTCGATCAGGAAATCGTGCAGCGACACAATCCCCAGTACCTGTTCCTGAGCATTGACCACGGGCAGGGCGGTGACCTTGTGTTCTGCCAGCAGCGCCCAGGCCTGGCCGAGTAGCGCATCTGGCCGGACCGAGATCACATCACGCGACATGATTTCATCGCAACGCACGCTGCCAAAGTGGCGCCGGTGCGCGCGCAATTCTGCGGCAAACAAGATGTCTTCCAGATCTTCCCGGCTGATATCGACTTCCTCACCCCGGCTTTTGAGCACGGCTTCCAGATCATCTGGCGTGACGCCAATGCGTAGCGTCGGCTTGGGGTCTGAGGTGTGGTGCACATTGGGTTGCACATGCGGGCGATGCGGATAGCGACGCTGCAGGGCGTTGTTAAACACCAGGGCAAAGGCCAGCAGCAACACAGAATTGAGTAACACGGGCCAGATCACAAAATGAAACCCCAGGTGCGCCACCGCCGGCCCGCCAATCACTGCCGTGAGCGCGACTGCGCCGCTGGGCGGATGCAGACAGCGCAATTTGAACATGGCGCCAATGGCCAGTGCGCCGGCAAGGCCCGCTGCCAGACCAGTGTGGCCAATCAGCATGCCGCAGGCCACACCAATGATGGCGGCGGTCAGATTGCCGCCAATGATCGACCACGGCTGCGCCAGCGGGCTGGCAGGCACCGCAAACAAGAGCACGGCAGACGCTCCCATGGGCGCGACAAACCAGGGGTTGAGGGAGCCCAATGCGTGGCGGCTGATGGTCTCGGTCACCAGCAAGCCCAAGCCCGCACCCACGCAACCGAGCAGGCGTTCGCGCAGGCTGGCGGTGGATGGTGCGGGCACAAAGCCACGCAGCCAGTGTAGAAAATGCGTCATTTCAGTGAATTCCAGAGGCAGAACGTACGTTGGCGCAAAGCATGCGCCTGGTTTTTATGTTAAGCCCGCAAATATATCATATTGTGATATAAATGCCGCTCTCCAATTGCGGGGTCGCTCATGCTCACCAAAAAACATTACGAAGCGTTGTCTGAGTTTCGCTATCAACTGCGCCGGTTCATGCACTTCAGCGAAACCGCTGCCAAACAAGAAGGGCTGACCCCGCAGCAGTACCTGTTGTTGCTGCATGTGCGTGGTTTTCCCGGGCGGGACTGGGCGAGTGTGGGCGAGCTGGCAGAGCGTTTGCAGTTGCAGCATCACGGCGTGGTGGCGTTGGTGACGCGCTGCGAAGAAAACCAGCTGGTTACCCGCAAAAAAAGCGAGACCGACCGCCGCCAGGTCGAAGTCCATCTTTTACCCACCGGAGAAGCCTGCCTGCAACGCCTCGCCGCCCTGCACAAGGCTGAACTCCAGTCGCTGCAAGGCGTGTTCCGGGTGGCGCAGATCACGGCGTACAACGATGCCGATAGCGGCCACAGACAAGAGGGTTAAACCCATGAGTGATGCCAGTATCAAACATGCGCCGCGACACACGCATATCGATGCCCGCCGGGATTACGCTGTCGACAGCCGCTTGTTGTTGCTGACAAGCCTTGCGGTGCTGGTGGGCGGCCTTGGCACGTTGGCTGCATTTGTGTTGCTCAAGCTGATTTATTTCTTCACCAATCTGTTTTTCTTTCAAACGGTGTCGTTGGCAGAACAGTCGCCTGCGCAGCATCACCTGGGGCTGTGGGTCGTCATCGTGCCGGTGTTGGGTGGTTTGATCGTCGGCCTGATGGCGCGTTTTGGCAGCGACAAAATCCGTGGTCATGGCATTCCGGAAGCGCTGGAAGTCATCTTGTTTGGCAAAAGCCGCATGTCTGGTCGCGTGGCGCTGCTCAAGCCCCTTTCATCGGGCATTGTGATTGGCAGCGGCGGCCCGTTTGGCGCGGAAGGCCCCATCATCATGACGGGTGGTGCACTGGGTTCTTTGCTGGCGCAGTACCTGCATCTGACCGCCTCTGAGCGCAAAACGCTGTTGGTGGCTGGTGCCTGTGCCGGCATGACCGCTATTTTCGGGACGCCGGTGGCCGCCGTATTGCTGGCCGTAGAGTTGCTGTTGTTTGAACTGCGCCCACGTAGTTTGCTGCCGGTTGCCGTGGCCTGCGCAGTGGCCGGTTTTGCCCGCCCCATGTTGTTTGGCGCCGGCCCGCTATTTGCGCTGCAAACACCGCCTGCAACCGATATGGCTCTGCTGTCTTGTGTCATTGCAGGCTTGTTGAGTGGTGCGCTGGCGGCTGCGGTCACGCTGGCGCTGTACAAAACGGAAGACCTGTTTGGACATCTGAAACTGCACTGGATGTGGTGGCCGGCCATTGGCGGCCTGGTGGTCGGTCTGGGCGGTTTGATTGAACCGCGTGCGCTGGGTGTGGGTTATGACGTGATCGGCGATCTGTTGAACAACCGGCTGGCGCTGGGTGTGGTGGTGGCGCTGTTAACCGTAAAGGCCATTATCTGGGTAGCAGCGCTGGGCTCTGGCACCTCTGGCGGCGTACTGGCTCCGCTACTGATGATCGGCGCCGGCCTTGGTGTGGCCTTGGCGCACGTCTTGCCGGGTGGCTCGCCATCCTTGTGGGCGCTGGTGTGCATGGCCGGTGTTTTGGCCAGCGTACTGGGCGCGCCGCTGACTGCCATCGTTTTCGCTTTTGGCCTGACGCATGACACCGAAGCACTATTACCGCTGCTGCTGACCACAGTGGTGGCTTATGGCTTTACTGCGCTGGTACTGCGCCGCTCCATCATGACCGAGAAAATTGCCCGTCGTGGTCTGCATATCTACCGCGAGTACGGTATTGACCCGCTGGAAAGCCAGCATGTGGCGGACCTGATGTCCCGCAAGGTCGTCACTGTGGATGGCGCCGAACTCTGTGCAACCCTGTTTGAACGCCATTTCGCCGGCCCACAAGGTCACCGACGCTATCCGGTGATTGAGGCTGGCCGCTTGATCGGCATGCTGGACCGCGAAGTCTTGCGCGGTCACGAACACAGCCTGCAACCGTGCGCGGTTTTGTTTTCAGGCGCGCTGGCGACGGCACGCCCGGAAGAAACCGCGCGGGCGCTGGCAGGGCGGATGACGGAACTGCGGGTATCCAGTTTGCCGGTGGTGGCCGATGAAGCGTCCATGCAGGTGATTGGGGTGATTGCGTTGAGTGATTTGCTGCGGCCGCAGCATGCGGTGGTGGTGGCGGAGACAGTGCGGGAGAGGTTGAGGTAAGTGTTGTTTGGAGGGGGCGGGGTGGTGATGTTCTATTTGGTATTACCGAACTGGAATCACAAACGGTGTTAGCGCCTGACGGCGCGGTGGTTTTGATACCGGCGGTGGCCGGAGCACGTTACTTTTCTTTGCTTCGCCAAAGAAAAGTAACCAAAAGAAAGGCGACCCCTGCGACAGCGCCCCTTCGGGGTTCCCTGCGCTTCTCGCAAAGTCCGGCTGGCTACGGGAACTCGCTTCGCTCAAACACCCCTTCGCCGAAACTCCGGACTTCGCTGCGATGCTCGGCACTGCCGGAGGGGAGGTACGTCAAAAGCAACGCCAACTTCAAAGGCAACCCCAGCCCCAACCCCAACCCCAACCCCGCAAACCGTCTGCTCGCAAGAACGATTCACCTCGCCCACCACGTCGTCATTCCCGCGGAGGCGGGAATCCAGTCCGCAGCCTAACGGGCTGCTTGTGGTGGATTACCGTGCCCGTCCTGAATCGCCCTGAGTGGCATGCAAGCATCGCAGCTGGATTCCGGCTCAAGGCCGGAATGACGAGTCAGTGGGATGCGGGTGAGATTGGCCGTTGCCGTTGCTTTGGGTTTTCGCTGTTGTTGTTGTTGTTGTTGTTGTTGTTGGGGTTGTTTTTGACTTTCCTCCCCCATTAAAGCCCAGCGCCGAAGGAGTGGAGGGAGACCCAGGGCTCCCGACCGACTGAGGGAAGCCCGGAGGGCCGCAGGGCTGGGTCGCCTTTCTTTGGTTACTTTCTTTGGGGCCGCCGAGGTGGCGAAGCAAAGAAAGTGACGTGCTCCCGCCACCGCGGGTATCAAAACGCCTTTCAAACCCGCGTCGCAAGGCGCTAACCACAGAAGTGGTTCTCGCCAGAGAACGGGGCCGTCTCGGCCCCATCTATTCACGCTGCAACCAACCCCTCACTCCGCACCACATCACTTTCCCCCACAGCACTGCCCACCAGAATAATCGCCGGACTGCCAAACCCTTGCTGCTGGCTACAGGCCGCGAGCTGATCCAGCGTCGTCAGCAACCGCCGTTCCGCCGCAGTACTGGCGTTTTGCACCACAGCCGCCGGCGTAGAACCGGGCAAGGTCGCCATCAAACCCGAAGCCAGGCTATCAATCCGGCTCATCCCCATATAAATCACCAATGTTGTTCCGGTTGCCGCCAGTGCGTGCCAGTCTGGTTCGCTGTGGTCTTGCATATGGGCGGTGACAAACGTCACGCCCTGGCAGTGTTCACGGTGGGTGAGCGAGATATTCATTGCCGCCGCAGCGGCAAGGCCAGAGCTAATGCCGTTGATGATTTCCACCGCAATATTGTGCTGACGCAGCCAGGTGATTTCCTCCCCGGCCCGGCCAAACAGCAAGACTTCGCCCCCTTTTACCCGCACTACGTGTTTGCCTTGCAGCGCATAACGACGCATCAGCCGCTGGATAAAGTCTTGCGGGGTGGATTTGCACCCGCCGCGTTTACCCACGCGGATTACCTGCGCCTGCGGGGCGAGGGTGACGATATCGGCGTTGGCCAGATCATCCAGCAGCAAGATATCGGCTGCGGCCAGCGCGCGTACGGCTTTCAGGGTCAAGAGTTCCAGATCGCCCGGGCCTGCGCCCAACAGTGTGACTTTGCCGTGATCCATGGTGTTCTCCAGTCTTACGAGGCAATGGCGGTGGTGCTGCACATGCGTTTGAGTTCCGGTACACAAGAGCCGCAGACGGTGCCGCAGCCCAGCTTGTTTTTCAGGCCATCGACATCTGCGCCTTGCGCGATCAACTCGCGGATTTGCGATTCTTTCACTTGCTTGCAATTGCACACCACCCGGTCACGCGTGGCGTTGCCGGTTTTGGGGCTGAACACGGTAATGCGCGCGCCTTGCCACGGTTCAGCGGCAATCAGTTGTTCCAGCAACTGGTCTGATCCGGTGACATCTCCTGCCCAGACAAAACCATGCAGTACGCCGTCTTGCCAGCCCACGCGTTTGACCATGCCACGGCGCACGTCGCGGTATTCCAGCACGTCCGGGCCGGGGTAGAGGTCCAGTGCAACAAAGAGTTGTTCCAGCCAGCCGGCGGGGGCAGAGTCAGCAGCGGCTTTCAGGATGGCCACGTCGTCACCCGCCATGGTGATGGCGGCATAAGCGCAGTCTTTGAGTAGGGGTTGCAAGGCGGCTTGCAAGGCTTGCGTATCGCCCCTGCAGGCGGCCGTGAGGCGCCATGGCAAATCAGCGCGTTCGACCCGCACCGCCGCGTGCTTGAGTTCTGGCTGGAACGATTTGCGGTCCACCGCGCCGATGGTCGATTCATTGATCCCGCCACTGTTGAGAAATTGGGCATTCCAGTGCATGGCGGCAAAGACACTGCCGGTGGTGACTTCATCTGACAGGCTCAGCGGCAGAATCAGTCCGCCGCGCTTGCTGGATATCTTGACCAGTTCGCCCGCCTTCAGGCCCCGGCGCTCGGCGTCCATCGGGTTCATGGTTAGCGCGGCTTCTGGCGTGTGGGCAAACAGGCGCGGTACACGGCCGGTACGGCTCATGCCGTGCCATTGGTCACGCAGGCGGCCTGTCAGTAAATGGAATGGATAGCGCGAGTTGGTGGGCTCGGCCACCGGCAGATACGGCGTTACGTTGAAACGGGCTTTGCCGTCAGCGGTGGCGAACACGCCATCTTCATAACGGCGGGCCTGCCCACGGGTTTCACCATAAGCCTCAACCACGGGCATGGGCCATTGTTGCGGGCCGTGGCTTTCCAGAATGCCGTAAGAGAGACCGGTGATATCCAGGTCTTTGCCCTCGGTCAGGCGGCGGTGTTCGTTAAACACCTGTTCTTCATTGGCAAAGCCGAACAGGCTGAATCGGGCCGGGTGGATTTGTGCCTCCAGCCGGCGGCCAACTTCATTGGCCATCCACCAGTCGCCGCGTACCTCGCCAGGGCCGGTGACGGCCGGGCGCACGCGGCTGATGCGGCGTTCAGAGTTGGTGACCGTGCCGGATTTCTCACCCCAGGTGGCGGCGGGCAGGACGACATCCGCATACGGCACGGTGTCTGTGTTGAGGAACGCTTCTTGCACGACCACAAACTCGGCAGTGTTCAGGGCTTCGCGGACAAGGTTGATATCCGGCATGGAATGCACCGGGTTGGTACAGGCAATCCACACCGCTTTGATCTTGCCGGCGCGGATGGCGTTGAACATCTCTACCGCCGGCAGGCCGGGTGTGGGGGAGAGGCGCTCGGTATCGATGCCCCACAACCTGGCAACTTCTGCGCGATGATCGGCATTGGTAATGTCGCGGTGCGCGGCCAGCATGGTGGCCATACCGCCCACTTCGCGCCCGCCCATGGCGTTGGGCTGGCCGGTAAGCGAAAACGGCCCGGCGCCGGGTTTGCCAATCTGGCGGGTAGCCAGGTGCAGGTTGATCAGCGCCAGGTTTTTGTCGGTGCCGTGCGCAGACTGGTTCAGCCCCATGCAGTAGAGGGAAAGTGCGCCCTGGCTGCGGCCAAACCATTCGGCGGCAGTCATCAGATCGGCTTCGGTAATGCCACAGATTTCGGCGGCCATGCGCGGCGTGTAATCGCGCACCAGTTTTTTCAGTTCGGCAAAGCCATCGGTGTGACTGGCAATGAAATCTGCATTGATCAGGTCTTCCCAGATCAGGTGGTGCAGCATGCCGTTGAAGAGGGCGACATCCGTACCCGGCTGGATTTGCAAATGCAAGTCTGCCATGGCGGCGGTGTCGGTGCGGCGCGGGTCAACCACAATCCATTTCACATCTGCGCGGGTGGCTTTGGCTGCTTCCAGCCGGCGGTACAACACCGGGTGTGCCCATGCCATATTGGAGCCCGCAAACAGCACGCAATCGGCCAGTTCCAGGTCTTCGTAACGCGTGGGTGGCCCATCTGCCCCCAGGCTGAGCTTGTAGCCAGACACCGCGCTGGACATGCACAGGCGCGAGTTGGTATCGATATTGTTGGTACCAATCAAGCCTTTGGCCAGCTTGTTGAAAACGTAGTAATCCTCGGTCAGTAACTGGCCGGAGATATAAAACGCCACCGCATCCGGGCCGTGCTGGCGGATGATGTCGGCAAACCGTAACGCCACGGTATCCAGCGCGGTATCCCAATCTACGCGCTGGCGCTCGCTATCCCGGTTGATGCGGATTTCCGGGTACAACGCCCGGTTGGTTTGGCTGGCTGCAGTCAGCGGCAACGTCATGCCCTTGGTGCAAAGCCGGCCATAATTGGCCGGGTGCGCCGGGTCGCCCTGGATGCCGGTAATCTTCTCGCCGTCTGATTCAATCAGCACGCCACAGCCGACGCCGCAATAGCAGCAGGTGGATCGGGTGATGGTTTTCATGCGGCCTCCAGAGCCGCCAATACAACCCTGCTGGCGGCGTTATGCTTGCTTGTCGTACCGACTTGTACTGCCTGCGCTTCGCATGCCTTGCCAGCACCGTTGCACTGGGTTGTATTGGCGGCTCTCGTCATGTCCATATATCGCTCAATAATCAGGACAGGCTGACAAACACCTGGCCGTTTTCCACTTTGGCGGCAAAGCGCCGCGCACAGCCTTCATCCGGCGCGCGGGCCTGGCCGGTGGCAAGGTCGATATTCCAGGCGTGCAGCGGACAGGTCACGCTCTCGCCATGGACGATGCCTTGCGATAATGGGCCGCCCTTGTGCGGGCAGTGGTCCAGCAGGGCGAAGACGGTGTCGGTGGCGGTGCGGAAGATGGCGACATTGCCAGCCGGGCGTTCCAGCACGCGGCT
The DNA here is from genome assembly GCA_030151005.1 of Silvimonas sp. Lineage (GTDB taxonomy): Bacteria > Pseudomonadota > Gammaproteobacteria > Burkholderiales > Chitinibacteraceae > Silvimonas. The sequence continues at coordinate 1,437 of JASLES010000047.1, read as the reverse complement.
GCCCAGCGGGGGGATGTCATCGATGGCGCAGATTTGCACCCAAGGGGTTGGGGTGTTCATGTTCATGGTGTTCATCATCCTTGTTGTTCCAGATTCGTCATGCCGATGAAGGCGAAAAACCAAACCATGTTGTTAGCGCCTGCGGCGCGGTGTTTTGCATACCGGGGGTGCCCGGAGCACGTTACTTTCTTTTGCTTCGCCAGCCTCGGCGGCCCCAAAGAAAGTAACCAAAGAAAAGGCGACCCTGCGACAGCGCCCCTTCGGGGTTCCCTGCGCTTCTCGCAAGGCGCGGCTGGCTGCGGGAACTCGGGCTGCGCCCTCAAACACCCCTCCGCCGAAACCCCGCACCTTGCTGCGATGCTCGGCACTGCCGGAGGGGAGGTACGTCAAAAGCAACGGCAACATCAACAGCCAAACCCCACAAACCGTCTATTTGCAAGAACGGTGCACCTGGCCCACCACTTCGTCATTCCCGACCTCGGCGGCCCCCTTGGCGGGAATCCAGTCCGCAGCCCGTTGGGCTGCTTGCGGTGGATTGTCGCTACGCTCCGAATCCACCCTACAAAAGCCAGCGCACAGACGATTTGGCCGTTGCCGTTGCCGTTGCCGTTGCCGTTGCTGTTGCTGTTGTTGTTGTTGTTGTTGTTGTTGCTTTTGACTTTCCTCCCCCGTCAAAGCCCAGCGCCGAAGGAGTGGAGGGAGACCCAAGGCTCCCGACCGACTGAGGGAAGCCCGGAGGGCCGCCAGGCTAGGGTCGCCTCTCTTTGGTTACTTTCTTTGGCGAAGCAAAGAAAGTAACGTGCCCCGGCCACCGCCGGTATCAAACGCCTTTAAACCCGTGCCGAAGGCGCTAACACCCTCAATCCCGCAGCAAACCACCTACGCCACCACCTTCAACGGAATAAACTCATTCCTCTGCTTACCCGCAATCCGCTCCGCCCACGGATCACGCAGGCCTTCCAGCGAGTACAGCAAGCGTTCATACAACGCTTTGCGGCCAGCCTCGTCCTCAACCACTTTTTGCTTGATGTAATCCAGCCCCACGCGCTCGATGTAGTGCACGGTGCGGTCCAGGTAATAGGCTTCTTCGCGGTACAACTGCAGGAAGGCCCCGCTGAATTCCTTCACTTCCTCAGCCGTTTTTACCTTGCACAAGAACTGGGCTACTTCAGTTTTGATACCGCCATTGCCACCGACGTAAAGCTCCCAACCGCTATCCACCGCGATCACCCCGACGTCTTTGATCCCGGCTTCAGCGCAGTTGCGCGGGCAGCCAGAGACGGCCAGTTTCACTTTGTGCGGGCTCCACATATTGGCCAGCATGGTTTCCAGATCAATGCCCATCTGGGTGCTGTTCTGTGTGCCAAAGCGGCAGAACTCGCTGCCCACGCAGGTCTTCACGGTGCGGATGGATTTGCCGTAGGCGTGGCCCGATTG
>JASLES010000259.1 GCA_030151005.1 Silvimonas sp. | reverse complement strand
CAACCCGGCTGCGCGACTTGCGCCAGGCCGGGTTTTTCATTTATAGTTGCGTGTTCACCCCTTGCCTGACCGGCGTCGCACCTGGCAGGCTGTTATAAACCGCAAGGAGCATCCATGCGACACTATGAAATTGTATTCATCGTGCACCCGGATCAAAGCGAGCAAGTGCCCGCAATGATCGAGCGCTACAAAGCACTGATCGCAACCGGTAACGGTACGATCCATCGTCTGGAAGACTGGGGCCGCCGCCAACTGGCTTACCCGATCCAGAAGATCCACAAGGCTCACTACGTTCTCTTGAACGTTGAAATCGGCCAGGAAACCCTGGACGAACTCGAACATGCCTTCAAGTTCAACGACGCCGTACTGCGCCATCTGACCACCAAGATGGAACACGCAGTGACTGAACCTTCCCCGATGATGAAGGAAGAGAAGTCCAAGTCGTTGGCCGCTCCGGCACAAGAAGGCCAGGCTGTCTAAGCCAGGCACTTGAGCCCACAACGACGTGACGAAAAGCAACCGGGTTCTGCTTTATGGAACCCTGATTGAAAAGCAGGCTTTACGCGTCACTCCAGCGGGCATACCGGTTCTTGAGTTAGTGGTATTACATGAATCGGAACAGCTTGAAAACGACACGCCACGGCGTGTCACGCTGGAAGCACCAGCCAGAGCCTCTGGGCCTGTGGCTGAAGCGCTAAGCAAACTGCAGATTGGTCAGGAACTCAAAGTGGCCGGATTTCTGGTCAGCATGGGACAAAAGTTCCGCCGCCGACTCGTGTTGCATATCGAACAGTACGAATTGTTGAATTAAAGGATAGATACCATGTCTCGCCACCTCTTCAAGCGGAAGAAATTCTGCCGCTTTACCGCCGAAGGCATCAAGGAAATCGACTACAAGGACATCGCGCTCCTGAAAGATTTCATCGCTGAAAACGGCAAGATCATCCCGGCCCGCATCACTGGCACCAAGGCCAAGTACCAACGTCAACTGTCGGCTGCCATCAAGCGCGCTCGTCTGCTCGCGCTGCTGCCGTACACCGACCTGCACTAAGTCGGGGAACTAGAACATGCAAATCATTCTGCTCGAAAAAGTAGCAAACCTGGGTAACCTGGGTGATGTGGTCAAGGTTAAAGACGGTTTTGCCCGTAACTTCCTGATCCCGCAAGGCAAAGCCAAGCGCGCCACCGAAGCCAACCTGAAAGAATTCGAAGCACGCCGTGCAGACCTGGAAAAGGCACAAGCCGAAATCCTGGTTGGCGCTCAAGCCCGTGCCGAGAAGCTGCAAGGCGTTTCCGTGACCATCGCTCAGAAGGCCGGCGTTGACGGTCGTCTGTTCGGCTCCGTGGGCAACAGCGATATCGCTGAAGCTTTCACCGCCGCCGGTCACCCGGTCAAGAAGTTCGAAGTTCGCATGCCGAACGGTGCCCTCAAGGCCATCGGTGAATACAACGTCGACCTGGCGCTGCACCACGATGTCGTGGTTGAAGCAACGGTTGTTGTTGTTGGCGAGCAATAATCTGCACCTTCCCGCCCCGGCGGGAACTGCATAAAAAACGGGGAGCTTCGGCTCCCCGTTTTTGCGTCTGTCGCCCACGTGTACCATTCTGTGGATTGGTCACAAATCGGGCACACCAAACTGCGCGCCGGTCATTATAATCAAGCCCTAATCCGGGAACCCAGGAATCAGGCACGCATGAGCTCCAGCATCAATCCAACAGACATTGCCCGGGAAACGCTCAAGCAGCTTGCCATTCGCCGGATTGCGCCCACACCCGATCACTACGAAGAGATCTACCACGGCATTGCGGGCACGCCAGAAGAACAGCGCATTCATCCGCTGGCTCGTTTGCTGGAAGAGCGCATCGCCAGTTTCCCGCGCCAGTCCCCTGAATTACTACGCAATCTGGATCAGTTTCGCCGCGCCATCCGCGCCGGGGAATGGGATCGCACCCCGGAACTGATTTTCCGCTGCGTTGACCTGCAAGGCGGCCAGACCCGGCTCACACGGGGTTGGTCCGAACTGCTGCGTGAATTTATCCGGCAGTGGGATTTACGCAACCCCGCCTACCCGGCCACCCGCAAGCAGGATTCATTTGAAAAAGTCCTGATCAATTTTGGCTCTGACCCTGCCGCACTGAACGAAAAACTGGATGGTCTGGTGCGTGCCTGGTCAGAAACCACCTCCAGTGCGGACATGGTGGAAGAAGTTCTGCCAGCCGGCGCCATTGCTGCGGAAACCATGCAGGTCAGTGGCGACACCGGCGCGGGTCACTGGGAAGAATGGCGGGAATGCCTGGCACAGGCGCTGGATCTGGGGCTGGCCGCCCGACTGACGCACTACCCGGATCTGGCCATTGACGCCTCGGCCCTCGCCCGCGAAGCCGAAGGCGTGCAGAACGAAAATGACCTGCGCAAGTTTATTCCGCGCCTGAAAAAATTCTGGATTCGCCTGGAGCTGACCAACGACCAGGAAGAACGCCTGTGCGATGGTCTACTCAACTTGCTGCGTTTGCTGACCGACAACATCGGGGAGATCATCGTCGACGAGGAATGGGTGCACGGCCAGATCGCCGTTATCCAGAACATCATGTCGCAGCCCCTGGATATGCGGCTGATCTATGATGCCGAGGCCGGCCTCAAAGAGGTGATCTACAAGCAAAGCGTGCTCAAGCAAGGCCTGCGGGAAGCACAGACTTCACTGAAATCCGTGCTGACTTCATTCATAGACCGGCTCGGTACCATTGCGGACAGCACCGATCTTTATCACACGCGTATCAACATGTATAGCGACCAGATCGAGCGCAGCAACAATCTGGCTGACCTGAAAAATGTCCTGGATAACCTGACCCAGGATACACGCTCCATGCAGCTTGACGTGGTGCGAACGCGCGATGAACTGGTCCAGGCGCGGATTGAGGCAGATGAAGCCCAATCGCGGATCGACCAGCTAGAAAGCGAACTGCGCGCAGTCAGCGAAAAAATCCGTGAAGATCAGCTCACCGGCGCCCTTAACCGGCGCGGGCTGGAAGAAAGCATTTTGATTGAAACCGCCCGCGCTCAGCGCAGCGGCAGCCCGCTAGCACTGGTGTTGCTGGATCTGGACGATTTCAAACGCCTCAATGACACGCGCGGCCACAGCGCTGGCGACAAGGCACTGATTCACCTTGTCGCGGTGGTCAAGGCGTTGTTGCGCCCGACTGACCGCATCGCACGTTATGGTGGTGAAGAATTTGTGCTGCTGCTGCCCGACACGCCGTTGCCAGAGGCCTCCATGGCCATGATGCGTTTGCAGCGAGAACTGACCCGGCGCTTTTTCCTGCACAACAATGAAAAGGTGCTGATCACCTTCAGTGCCGGCGTGACGTTGCTGCTTCAGGGAGAGCCTGGCAACAAAGCGATCGATCGGGCTGATGCAGCCATGTACCGCGCCAAGAAAGCCGGGAAGAACCGCGTTGAGGTAGAGCCGCCGCCGGGCGTGGCCGAGGCGTAAAAACACCTCAGCGCGTGTACTGCACACGATAAAAAAGGACGGCAATGCCGTCCTTTTTTATTGGTTTTCACCTGTCAACAGATAGAGCCGGGTCAGACAAACAACTCGTCCGGATGACACACGGCTGTACCCAGCTTGCCCACGACAATGCCTGC
>JASLES010000457.1 GCA_030151005.1 Silvimonas sp. | reverse complement strand
GATTTTCATCAAGCCACAGCCAAGGGCAAGATCATCGCGAAGTAACGCCACCACAAACACGGACGCGCTGGCGGCGTGATGCACATTGACCGGGTTTGTGAGTGCGGTCTGCGATGCATCTGGCTGGTTGGTGGGCGTGTAGGGGTGGTTCTGTTTCACGTAATACCCGGTTGTTTCTGGAGAATGCTAAGCATTCTCACCAGATAAGCCGTTATGATGTGCGGTCAAGACGCATGACGGCAGGAAGGAAGGCGGCAGCAATGCAGCAAATGAGTAGTATCCCGGCAAAGAAAACGGTACTGGCCAGCGCAGGCGACTGGCTGGCGCGGCACCGTGGCGCCATCATTGCGGCCCAGTGGGTGGTGGTGGTGTTTTATGTCTCGCTGCTGGTGTTGCCGGTCTTGCAGCCCCTGCCAGACTCGGACGCGCGCATCCTCAATAATCTGACGGTGTTTGCGCAGTTCCTGTTCTGGGGGATCTGGTGGCCGTTCGTGCTGCTCTCCATGGTGCTGTTTGGTCGTTTGTGGTGCGGCGTGTTGTGCCCGGAAGGCGCGCTCTCTGAATGGAGTAGCCGCTTTGGCCTGAACCTGCCGCTGCCGCGCTGGATGCGCTGGTCCGGCTGGCCGTTTGTGGCCTTCGCCGGTACGACCATTTATGGTCAGATGGTCAGCGTGTACCAGTATCCCAAAGCCGTGATTGTGGTGCTGGGCGGTTCCACCGTCGCGGCCATGATCATCGGTTTTGTCTATGCGCGCGATCGCCGCGCCTGGTGCAAATATCTGTGCCCGGTGAATGGCGTGTTCAACATGCTCTCGCGCTTGGCACCCATCCATTTCAAGGTGGATAAAGCCGCCTGGAAACAGTCTTATCACAGCCATAAAGTGATCCCGATTGTCTGTGCGCCGATGGTGCCAATGCGGGATATGCAAGGCAACGCAGACTGCCATATGTGCGGCCGCTGCAGCAGTCATCGTGATGCCATTACGCTGTCCGTGCGCCCGCCCAATGACGAAGTTGTGCGCGTGGGCCCGCCTAAAGATGCGCGCTGGCAAAGCGTGCTGGTGTTGTTTGGTATGCTGGGCCTGGCGATTGGGGCATTCCAGTGGACGGTGAGCCCGTGGATGGTTGCCATCAAGCAGACCCTGGCGGAATGGCTGATTAACCAGAACATCATGTGGCCGCTGGAAAAATCCCTGCCCTGGTTCATCTTCACCAATTATCCCAAGCAAAATGACGTGTTCACTTTGCTGGATGGCACACTGGTGGTGGCCTGGATTGTCGTGGTTGGCCTGATCATGGGCTCGGCGCTCAGTGTGTTGCTGGCACTGGCTAACCGTCTCATGGGGGCGTGGCAGACCAGACGCTTTCATCACCTGGTGCTGGGGCTGATCCCCTTGGCGGGTTGCGGCTTGTTCCTGGGTTTGTCGGCGACTTCCATCACCATCCTCAAGCCGGAAGGGGTCTCGCTGGTCTGGGTGAGCCCGGTCCGGATTACCATGCTGGTGCTGGCTAACCTGTGGAGTCTGGGGCTGGCAAGCGGGATTGTCCGACAGTACGCCGCGCCGCTCTGGCGCAGAGCCTCGGCCTGTGCGGTGTTTGCTGGCGCGCTGGCGCTGATTGATCTGACCTGGTGGTTGATGTTCTGGGGTTGGTGATCCGCTCACGCGCATCGGCCAGGTCATCCATACAAAAAAGCCCGTCAATGTGACGGGCTTTTTTGTGGGTGGGCGATCAGGCTGCGTTTGTCGCTTGCCCGACCACGCCGTGGCCGTTGCGCCGCAATTGCTGGCGATACCACCATGTCCAGCCGCCCAGCGCTGCATAGATGCCATAGCTCAGCCACGGCGCAATCAGCAGAAACCGGTCTACCGGGACAAGTTTGATCAGCCACAAGCGAAGTAGTGCCTCGGCTAGCAGGCCGATACCCCACACCAGTGCCATCAAGGTCATCCAGCCGGCCACGCGGCCGTTCGCATCAATAAACAACTGCTCAAACCGTGCTTTGCTAAAGCCTGATTCGCGGGCAAGCGTGGCCTGGGCCAGGTAATACGTGAGCGGCCGGCGGAGCAGGGCGGATACCAGAAAAGCCAGGCCAATGGCGCCGGTGATCAAGGATTCGCGCATCAACATCAAGGTGGGGCTGCCGCCCAGCAGCACTGCACCCAGCGATAGCAAAATGCCCGCGACCACCAGCATGCTCATGGCATCAATGCGTCGATTACGGATGAGCTCAATGACGCTCCAGATCACCGGCGGCAATGCTGAGGCCAGCAGGGCATTGTGCTCGCCCCAGTGTGGCTGCACCTGCTGATAAACCAGCCAGGGCAGTACAAAGTTGATGATGATCTCCAGCACAAAGGCCGGCTTGAGTCGACGCAGCAGGTTGATGATCATGACGATTGCCTGGTTGGTGGTGGTGATGGCGTTCAGTATGCGGGCCGGTCGGCGGCGTGTCGGTCTGTGCGACGAATTGCCGGAAAAGCCGGATCAAACGCCCCAGGGGTCGATGTAACGCAATTTGCGGTAAGGGCTGTTGGGCCAGGCGGTATAGCGGTTGTACGCCACGGGGCGGCCGGACATGGCAATGGCCCAGTGCGCAATGGCGCTTTGGGTTGGGGCACGCTCGCCATGCAGGCCACACATCACCATGACCACAATGGCGCTCGCCAGCACAAAGTGATGTGTCGGGCGTGAATCCAGCGCGGATAACCAGGTCCAGGCCATGCTGACCAGTGTCCCGAGCGCTACGCCCGCCACAACTTCCGAAGTGGAGTGCTTGTGCAGCACCAGGCGGGAAATACCAATCAGCAACGCAAACAACCAGCCCAATAGCCATGCCCATACATGATTGCGCGGTGGCATGCGCTGCACAATCCAGACTGCCAGTGTCGGGTACACTGCCATGGATAAGGTGGTGTGGCCACTTGGTCCGGTGAAATCCAGCGCTTCTATGCCGATGCCCCAGCCCAGAAAAGCCAGCTTGGCGCCCAGTACAATGGCCAGCGTGGGGATGAACAGCAACAGCCAGATGGTGGCGCAACGCCAGGCTTTTTCATAAAGCATCCAGCCCACCAGAATGGCCGCTATCGGCAGCAGCAATGCCGAATCGCCAAAGTTGGTCACGATCTGCCAGGCGTTCATGAAGGTCCTGTGAGTGGGTCTGGTGTGGGTCTGACTGTCTTTGTCTGTAATTGTTGCAGTGCAACCTGGAGAAAAGCCAGAAAATTGATGCGCCTCTGATGGCATTGTGAACCATCTTGCACGCCGGCGCGGCGCAAACGAAAAAGCCGGATCAGCGTATGCTGGATCCGGCTTTTCGTGAAATCTGGTCGGGGTGAGAGGATTCGAACCTCCGGCCTCTACGTCCCGAACGTAGCGCTCTACCAGGCTAAGCTACACCCCGATTTCTGTACTTTCGCAGGCGCGTTGGCTGCGAAGAACGGCGATTATGTCTGCGGCTAAAAAGGCTGTCAACTATTTCTGTGAATGGCCAGATCAGCCAGCGCAATCAGCGCGCGACGGGCCGGGCTGTCAGGTACACCTTCCAGTTCGGCCTTGGCGCACTCTGATTCTGCGGTTGCAATCTTGCGGGCGTAATCCAGTGCGCCAGTGGCGTGGATGGCCTGGCTGACATCGTCAAAACGGTCGCGGCTGGCATGGGTCAGCGCTTCGCGCACGGCAGTGGCGTGTTCCGGGCTGCCATTGCGCATGACGTAAATCAGCGGCAGTGTCGGCTTGCCTTCGGCCAGATCGTCACCCAGGTTCTTGCCGATTTCTTCCGTATGGCCAGAGTAATCAAGTACATCGTCGATGATCTGGAAGGCAGTACCAAGATGCATGCCATAACGGGCAAACGCGGCTTCCGTAGCCGTATCTGCGCCAGCCAGAATGGCCCCCAGGCGCGACGCCGCTTCAAACAGTTTGGCTGTCTTGTACTGGATCACGCGCAGGTAGCCGGCTTCGTCGATATCGACGTTGCCGATATTCATCAGTTGCAGGACTTCGCCTTCTGCAATGATGTTGGTGGCCTCAGCCAGCACTTCCATGACGCGCATGGAGCCGACAGAGACCATCATCTGGAACGAGCGGGTGTAGACGAAATCACCAACCAGCACGCTGGCGGCATTGCCGAACATGGCGTTGGCGGTTTCCCGGCCGCGTCGCAACTCGGATTCATCCACCACATCGTCATGCAGCAAGGTGGCGGTATGAATGAACTCGATCACCGCAGCCAGGGTCAGATGATGCTCGCCCTGATAGCCCAGCGCTTTGGCTGTCAGCAGCACCATGATGGGCCGCAGGCGCTTGCCGCCGGAAGAAACAATGTACTCACCGACCTGGCGCACCAGCACGACATCTGAATAGAGCTGTTTGCGAATCAGGGCGTCAACCGCCGTCATGTCCTGGTCGACGACCGATTTGACCAACTCCATTGCCACGAGCGCCTCGCTTGAACTGGTATTGAATAAACACGCAATTTTAGCATGGAACGGCCGCATTCTTCGATCGCGTTTGTGCCAGAGCAAGGAGTTCCGCAAACAAACGGCTTTTTTGCAGGGTGTGGCCGGGGCTGCCCATGCGGTTTGTGTGTGGGTTTGAAATGGCTTAAGTGTTTGACGTGTAAAGAAGATCAGCGTATAGTCGCCGATTCTTTCCGCACGGGCGGGAAGGCTGCGCCCTTTAAAGGCGCGGTTTTTTGGGTGCAAACTCTTTGGAGCTTGTTAAATGTATGCAGTCGTAAAAACCGGTGGCAAGCAGTACAAAGTTGTCGTCGGCGAAAAACTTAAAGTAGAACAGATTGCTGCAGACATCGACAGCCAGATCGTACTGAATGAAGTATTGATGGTGGCAAACGGTGATGCAGTGACGATCGGTACCCCTGTGGTAGCCGGCGCCGCCATCAAGGCAACTGTCGTGTCGCATGGTCGTGGTGAGAAGGTTCGCATTTTCAAGATGCGTCGCCGTAAGCACTACCAGAAGCACGGCGGTCATCGCCAGAACTACACTGAAATCCGCATCGATTCCATCGACGCGTAATCTATCAGGAGCTAACTAACCATGGCACACAAAAAAGCTGGCGGTAGTTCCCGTAACGGCCGCGACTCGCATGCCAAACGTCTGGGCGTCAAAGCCTACGGTGGCGAGCTGATCAACGCTGGTTCGATCATCGTGCGTCAACGCGGTACCGAATTCCATCCTGGTACCAACGTTGGTATGGGCAAGGATCACACCCTGTTCGCGCTGGTCGATGGTTACGTGAAGTTCATGATCAAGGGCGCGCAAAAGCGTCGCACCGTGTTCATCGAGCCGTACGAAGGTGAAGTGATCGAAGTTGCTTGAAGCAACGTTGATGACTGAACACAAAAGCCCTGTCTAGTGATGGGGCTTTTTGTTTATGGGCAGACTTTTTTGTCTGCTCTCCGGCTAACTGGACAGTGTATCCGGCGGGCCGAACCAGATTGTTTGATATTTGCCGTTGTTGCGATCTGAAACGGCACTATTTATATAATGTTTGTTCATCCGCGCACCCGTAGCCTGGGACGCAGCGGTTTTTTGGGGCGCTGGCTGCATACAAGGTGGCCAGTTTTGTGAATACCGTTCACGCCTAACCCCTCACTGGAAAGCAGAATTCACCATGAAATTCATTGACGAAGCCAGAATTGAAGTCATCGCCGGTAAAGGCGGAAAAGGGTCGGCCAGTATGCGCCGCGAAAAATTCATCCCGCGCGGTGGCCCGGATGGCGGCGACGGTGGTCGCGGTGGCAGCCTGTGGGCAGTGGCGGATGAAGACATCAACACCCTGGTCGACTACCGCTTCGTCAAGAAATACAAAGCGCAGGATGGTGAATCCGGCCGCGGTGCAGATTGCTACGGCGCGGCGGGCGACGATATCGAACTGCGCATGCCTGTCGGTACCATGATTATTGATGCCGAAACTGAAGAAGTCGTGGCCGATCTGACCCACAACGGCCAACGTATTTGTGTCGCCAAGGGTGGCAAGGGTGGCTGGGGCAACATCCACTTCAAATCTTCCGTCAATCGCGCCCCGCGCCAGACTACTCCAGGCGAAGCGGGCGAGCGCCGTGAACTGAAGCTGGAACTCAAGGTGCTGGCCGATGTGGGTCTGCTGGGCATGCCCAATGCTGGCAAATCGACGTTTATCCGCGCGGTGTCTGCTGCCAAACCCAAAGTAGCCGATTACCCCTTCACCACGCTGCACCCCAATCTGGGCGTAGTGCGCATTGATGACAACCGCAGCTTTGTGGTTGCGGATATTCCGGGCCTGATTGAAGGCGCGGCAGAAGGCGCGGGCCTGGGGCATCGCTTCCTCAAGCATCTGACGCGTACCGGTGTACTGTTGCACATTGTCGATCTGGCGCCGTTTGATGAAGGCACCGATCCGGTGGCAGAAGCCAAGGCCATCGTTGAAGAACTGCGCAAGTACGACGAAGAGCTGCACGACAAACCGCGTTGGCTGGTGCTGAACAAGCTCGACATGGTGCCGGAAGAAGAGCGCGCCGAGCGCGTGGCTAACTTCCTGAAAGAATATGGCTGGGACGGCGGCGAGCCCGATCCGTACAAGCCATTTGATCCGATGCAGCGTCGCATGTTCACCATTTCCGGTTTGACGGGTGACGGTTGCCGCGAATTGACCTGGGCCATCATGGACTACCTTGATGGCGTGCGCGCCCTGCGCAAAGAAGAAGCTGCCCACGCCGCCGATCACGCCCCGACACCTACACCCAATGTCTGCGAAGGCCTGACGCCGGAAGAGTGCGCGGCCGCGCTGCGTCACGTTGACGGCGACGAGGCTTGATCCTTGCCTGCTTGATCCTGGCGCATGGCCAGCCCGCCCAGTTGGGCCGGCTGGTCACACGACTGTCTGCGCCGGGCGTGCGCTGTTATCTGCATATAGACGCCAATACCGATCAAACGACGTTTGAGGCCATCAAAGCCGCCATGCCGGCTGGTGCCAATGTCACCTTCATTGCCCGCCGGCCGTGCCGCTGGGGTGGTTTCTCGCTGGTCGCAGCGACGCTTGATCTGGTTCGGGCAGCGCAAAAAGACGGGTTTGATTGGGCCGTATTGCTCTCGGGGGCGGATTTCCCCGTCAAAACAGCCGCACAGATCCGCACTTTCCTTGCCAATACCACCGCTGCGGGTTTTATTGATATCCGCCCGCAAGACCAGTTTGATGTGCGCTACCGCTGGCAGGCTTTCTTTCCGCAAGCGCTCAATGGCACGCGTGCTGGCAAAGCATTGCAAAAGCTGCAGCGTGGCCTGAACCGTGCCGGTTTGCGCCGGAGCCTGCCTGCGCCGCTCGCCGCGGTCTGGGCCGGATCGCAATGGTGGTGCCTTTCAGCGGAAGCTTGCGCGGCGCTAACCGGCTTTGTCGACGAACACCCGGCGGTGCTGAAGTTCTTTAGCAGTACGCTCGTGCCAGACGAAATGTTTGTCCAGACCGTACTGATGGCCACCCCCATTGCAGACCGCTTGGCCACACACAACCTCCATGCGCTGCGCTGGCAGCTAGAGGCCTGGTCGCCCAATGTCTTTACCGCAGACGATGTACCGCAACTGATTGCCGGGCCCGCACTGTTTGCGCGCAAGTTCGCGCCAGACGGGCAAGTGACCCGCGTGATTGACGCCACGCTGAACACGCCGCCGCTGGTTTAGTTACTGCCATGAAACGCGCACAAGCGCGTAAAATGCGCCCTTTCCGAATATAAACGCGCCCGCATGCCCATGACGGAATCCCCGCTTGCCGAGTTTTTCCAGCCCGGTTTCAACCCGGCTGATCTGGCGCCGCTGGCGAGCCTGTTGCGCGCGCGCGAATCCCTGGGCGCACTGATCACCTTGTTTCGCGGTGGCGAAGATGAAGTGATGGTGCGGCTGTTGATCCTGCGCGTGATCGGCTCCCGTGCCGATGCGCCGCGCTGGCGTCCGCAAGAACTGGAAACGCATTTTTCATACATCAACCCGATCAAGCGCGACACGGTGCTCAAGCGCCTGCGCGAGAACGGTCTGCTGGTGTGGGATAGTGACGAGGGCTTGTACAGCTTGTCTGAGTCTGCCCGCATCGCGCTGGCGGCCATTGCCACATTGACCCAGTTTGCCGACGGTGATGCAGAACTGGGCTATCTGACGGCCCAGGTCGCCGCCGGGCAGGCGGTGGGCAATGTCTCGCCAGAATCGCTGCAGCATCTGCACGCGCGCCTGAATGAACTGCACACGGATTTTGAAGAAGCGCTGGAGTCGCAGTCCGAGTTCCAGATCCGCAAAGCACGCGCCAAATTGCAAAGTGTGTGGAATTGGGTCGAGAAAGGCACCGAGGTGGTCCGCGCAGTACTGGAAGATGAATCTGGCGCGCGCCACGTACAACAAGTAGCGCAAGCCATTGCCCTGGCGCAAGGGCGCATGCTGCGCATGACCAGCGTTTTCCAGCGCCGTCTGGCGGAACTGGGCGCGCAGCGCGTTCACCTTGGGCAATCCGGTTTGACCTCGACCAACGTGGCCGACTGGTTGCGTGATCGCTCGCAAGAAGAGCTGGCCGGGCTGGGGCGTGATCTGCTTACGTTTCATCCGGAACCGGGTTTTGTGGTGTCCGATATTTTGCTGGATGTCACCGAGTTTGAATTACTGGAGCGTGAACGCGACCAGATTACGGACTCTGCCCTGCCATCATCCGAGTTCTCTCCGTCAGTGACCGCGCTGGAAGCCGAGCGGCTGGTTCATGCCGAAGAGCTGTACGCGCTCTTGCAGGGGATTGATCTGGAGACCCCGCTGGCCAATGCCGTATTGGCCGATACTTACCCGGAAACCGCCTATCGCCTCTCGCTGCTGTCCCTTTTGGGTGACCAGGAGGCCGCGCTGGAACAAAGCGTGGTGGCGGATGTGGTGAAGCTGCCGTTGTCGCTGGTGACGGAAGATACCGTCGACGAAGTCGATCACCCCGAAGTGGCCACACTGACACGTGGTCGCCTGGTACCGCACAAATGATTGTGCTGCCTGCCAGACCAAACCGACAAGACTGAACTATGGATCAAGCTTTGAATATTCTGGTGGCGCGGTTGTTGGCGCACCGTTTTATCCCCCGCAAAGACCCGTTGGCCCGCCGTGCGCTGGTCGATGAAGTTTTCCGTGAAAGCCTGGAGCACCGCCTGGAAGAATGCGGTCTGCAGCTGCTGGA
>JASLES010000440.1 GCA_030151005.1 Silvimonas sp. | reverse complement strand
CCGCAGGCAGCCCGTTGGGCTGCGGACTGGATTCCCGCCTTCGCGGGAATGACGAAGTGGTGGAAAAGGAATCAGTCCATTCTTGCAAGCAGATGGTTTGCGGGGTTGGGGTTGGGTTTGGTTGCTTTGGCTTTGGCTTTGGCTTTGGCTTTGGCTTTGGCTTTTGATGTTGAAGTTGCTTTTGACCTACCTCCCCTCCGGCAGTGCCGAGCATCGCAGCAAGGCGCGGGGTTTCGGCGGAGGGGTGTTTGAGGGCGTAGCCCGAGTTCCCGCAGCCAGCCGCGCCTTGCGAGAAGCACAGGGAACCCGCGTAGCGGGCGCTGTCGCAGGGGTCGCCTTTCTTTGCTTACTTTCTTTGGCGAAGCAAAGAAAGTAAGGTGCTCCGGCCACCGCCGGTATCAAAAACCAACCGCGCCGCAAGGCGCTAACAGATGTTCAGGTTTTACGCCAGCCACGGTGGATTGTCGCTGCCGCTCCGAATCCACCCTACTCTCCACCGAAAAACATCTAAAAAGGACCAAGGCGCTGTCAAAGCGCCGCAGTATCCCCGCCCAATGCCTTGTACAAGGTCATCAAATTCACCAGTTGGTTATACCGGTTCTCATCCAGATTGATCTTCGCCGTCCGCCGGGTTTCTTGCTGATCCAGCCAGTCCTTCACCCCTGTCTGCCCGGCCCGGTAGCGGGTTTCTGCCAGTTGCTCGGCCTTGAGCGCTGCGTCATAGGCAATCTGCCGCTGCTCGCCCTCCGCCATATACTGCGTGCGAGCAGAGAGCGCGTTTTCTACGTCAGACAAGGCGGAGTACAAAGTCTGGCGGAAGTTGACCACTGCCTCTTCGTATTGGGTTTGCGAGACCTTGATCGTCAGTTGCGTGGTGTTCCATTGAATGAAGGGCAAGGTCAGGCCCGCACCCAGTGTGCCGATCGGGTTCTTGAGCACGTCCACCAACGTGGTGGTGGATGTGCCCACACTGCCGGTCAGGCTGAACGCTGGATAAAAACTGGCCCGGGTGGCATCCACGTTGGCCAGGCTCTCGCGCAGGCGGGCCTCAGCCGCGCGCAGGTCCGGGCGTCGGCCCAGTACGTCTGCCGGCACACCGGCGGGAACTTCCGGCAGCGGGCCGTTCGGCAAGGCGTCGCGTTCTGTTTCACGGTTTTCCGGGGCCTGATTGAACAGGATGGCGAGCGCGTTACGCGCTTCTTCACGCTGCTGTAGCAGACTCGTAAGTGCGGCTTTCTGGCTGGCCAGGTTCTGCACAGATTGCGCTTCATCCAGCCCGGAAGATTGCCCGGCGTTGTGCTGCACGCGCACCAGATCCAGCGTGCGCTGGGCGTAGTCGATACTTTGCTGTGCAGAGAGGACACGCTGGTTCAGGTAGCCAATCTGCCAGTACAACTGCGCAGTGGTGCCGATGAGGGCGAGTGCCGTGTTCTGGCGGTCCAGTTCGGTGGCTTTGGCTTCCCAGCCAGAAACATCACGCAGGGCGGACAGGTGCCCCCACAGGTCTACTTCGTAACTCAGCGACACCGTTGCGCCCACGGTACGCGTACTGGCGCCACCGTGCTGCAGGTCTTTGGCAACGCTGCCATTCACGCCAGCCGTCACCGTCGGCGTGAGGTTGGTATCGGCCAGGCCGGCCTGCAATTGCGCGGCACGCACTTTGAGCGTCGCGGCGGCCAGGTCGTTGTTGGTCCGCAATGCCTTATCAATCAATGCATTGAGTTGTGGATCGTTAAAGCTGTGCCACCACGGGTCTTGCGCGGCAACGCTGCTGCCGGTGGTCACGGGGCCCACCCACTGGGCGGGGACGGTGGTTTGCGGCGTGGTGTAGTCGCTGCGCAAGGCGGTGCCGCAACCGGCAAGGCCCAGCGCCAGCATCAGCGCGGTCAGGGTAATCAGGGGTTTCATGGGGGTCATCATTCGCGCGCCAGGGCTTCAATCGGGTCCAGCCGCGCGGCATTGCGGGCGGGCATGAAACCAAAGATCACGCCGATCAACGTGGAACACACGCAGGCCGCCACGATGGAGCCCACGGAAAATTTCATCGCCATTGCCGAAACAAACAGCGAGAACACAAAGCCAATGCCAAAGCTGAGTAGCACGCCAATCACGCCGCCCATCAAACATACCAGCACCGCTTCAATCAAAAACTGCTGCAGGATGTCGTGCTGACGTGCACCCACGGCCATCCGGATACCGATTTCATGCGTACGCTCGGTCACCGATACCAGCATGATGTTCATGACACCGATACCACCGACCACTAGCGAAATCACGGCAATGGCAGAGATCAGCAACGTGAGCGTGCCGGTGGTTTTCTCCACCGTTTTCAGAATGCTGTCGGATGAATTGGTGAAGAAGTCCTGGGTGCCATGCCGCAAAGTCAGCACCTTGGTCAGGCTTTGTTCCGCCAGATCATTGGGTAGACCATCTCGCACGCGTACGGTGATGCTGTTGAAATACTGCTGGCCCAGCAAGCGCCCCATCGCCGTGGTGTACGGGATGAACACCTGCAAGCTGGAGTTGCTGCCAAACGCGCTTTCTTTTTTCTCTGCCACGGCCACTACCGTGCACGGCAGCGTGCCCACCAGGATCACCTTGCCGACCGGGTTTTCCCACGTTTTGAAGAGCTTGGCGCGGGTGTTGTCGTCGATCACCACGGTCTGCGCCTGGCGGGTGACTTCGGCCGCGCCAAAGGCCTGGCCGCTGGCCATTTTCATATCCCGCACGCGGAAATACTGCTCACCCACGCCGCTGACAGAGGCGCTGGCCGTCACATTGCCAAAACGCAGTGTTTCACTGCCCGAGACTGAAGGCGTCACGCTGTCGATAAAGAACTGCGATTGCAGCACAGCCAGATCGCTCTGACTGAGTGTCTTGATTGAACTGGCTTTGTCGTCGCCCCAGCCCTTGCCGGGGAACACATCAATCGTGTTGGTGCCGATTGAGCTGATGTCATCAATCACCTTTTGCCGCGCGCCCTGCCCCAGCGCCACCACCGACACCACAGAGGTAATGCCGATGATGATGCCCAGCATGGTCAGCAGCGTGCGCATGCGGTGCGTCATCATGGCAATCCACGCCATTTTGAACGCCTCGCCAAAACGGCCCCAGTTGGCGTGCAACAGGTTCTGTTTGTGTGCCAGTGGTTTATCCAGCGTCTCGCGCGGCAGGCTGTGTTCATCGCGCACGTTGGGGCGATCCGCAATCACCTCGCCGTCCCGCAATTCAATGATGCGCTCGGCGTTGTTGGCCACGCTCATGTCGTGCGTAACCAGAATGACGGTATGCCCGCGCTGGTGCAATTCGCGCAGGATATTCATGACTTCTTCGCCGCTGCGGCTATCGAGCGCGCCGGTCGGCTCGTCCGCCAGAATCACATCCCCACCGTTCATGAGTGCACGGGCAATACTCACCCGTTGCTGCTGGCCGCCAGAAAGCTGGCTGGGCCGGTGCAAGGTGCGATCAACCAGACCCAGGCGTGCCAACAGCGCGCGGGCGCGTTCGCGCCGTTGTGTTTTGTCGGTGCCGGCGTAAACCGCCGGGATTTCCACGTTTTCTTCCGCCGACAAATGCGGCAACAAGTGATAGCGCTGAAAGATAAAGCCGAAATACTCGCGCCGCAGCGTGGCCAGTTCATCGGTTTGCAGTTCGCGGGTTTCGCGCCCGGCCACCTGATAGCTGCCGCTGGAGGGCCGATCCAGGCAGCCCAGAATATTCATCAACGTAGATTTGCCCGAGCCAGACTGCCCGACAATCGCCACCATTTCACCGGCGTTGATCGTCAGGTTGATGTCTTTGAGCACGGTGACTTCTTCTTCCCCGGCCGGGAAGCGCCGCTCCAGATGCGTCAATTGCAGGAGCGGACGACCTTGTGTCGTGCTCATGTCAATGCCCCGGCGGCGGGCCGCGATGATCGTCGTTACTGCTGACCTTCAGCGTGCTGGTGTCGCCCACGATGACTTTCTCGCCTTCGTTAAGGCCGCTGATCACCTGCACATCCACATTGTTGTTCAGGCCGGCTTTGATCTGGCGGGTTTCCGGCAAATCATTCTTGCCCAGCACGCGCACCTCGTAGCTGCCGTCTGGTGCTTTGCGGCCCAATGCGGTGACCGGAATGGCCAGCACGTGTTTGGCCTCGCCCTGCACAATGGAGACCTGCGCGGTCATATTGGTCTTGAGTACGTGACTGGGGTTGGCCACATCAAACAGGCCGTTGTAATACACCGCGCTGGTGGTGGTTGTACTGGTGGTGGTCGTGCTTTCCGAGCTGATGGATTCTGGCGCAGGTTCAATTGCCCGCAGCTTGCTCTCAAACTTTTTGTCTGGCGCGCCCAGAATGGTGAAGTACACCGGTTGGCCGGGCTTGACGCGCACTACGTCAGCCTCTGACACCTGCGACTTGATGGTCATGGTATCCAGATTGGCCATGATCAGAATGGTTGGCGCACTTTGTGCAGACACCACCGTCTGACCTTCTTGCGTCACGATAGAGATGATCTCGCCATCCATGGGCGCGGTAATGCGCGTGTAGCCCAGGTTGGCTTTGGCGGTGTCCACATCCACTGCGGATTGCTTGATCTGCGCATCCAGCGCGGCCAGATCAGCCTTGGTGGAATCCACTTGCGCTTGCGCGCTTTCCAGATCAGCGCGCGCGCTGGCGTCCGTCGCGATCATGGTTTGCTGCCGTTGCAGTGCCAGTTCGTACTGCTTAAGAAGCGCCTGTTTGGAAGCCTTTTGCGCAATCACGTTGTTGAGCCCGGCCTCAGCCTTGCGCAAGTCGTTCTCTTGCAAAACGGGGTCGATTTCGGCCAGCAACTGGCCTTTGGTTACACGCTCGCCCAGCACGACCTTGAGCGATTTCAACTGACCGTTGACCTGCGCACCCACGCTCACCTGCTTGATTGGCTTGATGGTGCCGCTAGCCAGCACGCTGTCTTCCAGATCCATCCGGCTCACGGGGGTGGTCAGAAATTGCGGTTTGGCCGGCTTGAACAGCACACGGCTCAGGGCAAACAAGGCGACAAGCACAAGCAGCCCGATCACGACGATGCGGGTCGTTTTTCTGGATAGTTTCATGTTCTTTTTGGGTGGCTCAAGGCCAGTCGGTTGACTGCGGCATGATACCTGCATGCGGCAGCGCGTGGCTGCGTTGGCGTACGGTGAAATGTACCGCTACCGCGTTGATACAAACCACGGCACACCGCAAGCGCACAGGTTCAGCGCGTCAGCACTGCTTGTAGTTGGGTAAGGTCTTTGCGCACCCAGTTCTGGTCCCGCTGCCAGATCTCGTTGGTCATGCCGGGCTGCCGAAACAGGGTAATCAGCACTTCTGCACTATCCGCATTGGCAATCACACGCATGGGCACATGCACCGGCGCCTGACCGGGCGGGATCACCGTATGGTCGAGCACACCGTAATCATTGCGCGGAGAAAAATCGACCGCGAGTTCTCCGGATGGGCTTTGCACATACCAGACACCATTGGCCTGGCGGATGCCACTGGCCAGGCCATTGGCCCACTGCGGCCAGTTGTTGGGGTCGGCCAGGAAGGCGTACACCTCAATCGCCGGGCGGTTGATGCTGACTGAAAACGTGAGCGCGGGAAGCATGCGGCAGGGCCTTGATCGGCTTAGTTGGTGCGCAAATTCAACCACTTGCGCACAGAGGGCCGTTCCCACTGCGCGGCGGCATAACGGCGCAGTTTCTCCGGAATCTCGTCACCATTGCGCGCCAGGCGATTGAGCATCAGCGCGAGATCAGTATCGGCAATGCACCAGTGTTCAAACAGGCTGGTTGCACCATCCGGGATCAGTTTGTCGGCCACATCAAACAGTTTTTCTACGGCATCTGTGGCTTCAAAAGACAACGGCGTCGGGTTGGGCTCAATGAATACGACTTCGGTCGAGCGTTCATACCGCAGCGGCAACAGGTCGCTACGCAGCCAGGCCTGGACCTGGCGGGCACGGGCGCGCTCCAGCGGGTGAACCGGCAACAGCGGCGCAAAATCGGGCGCGGCGAACGTATCGTCCAGGAACTCGATAATGGCAGTCGATTCAGACAGCGTGAACTCCCCCGCTTGCAGCATGGGCACACGGGCGGTGAGCGAACTGGCCCGGTAAGTGGGCGCGTAATGTGCGCCTTTCTCCAGATCTACGCTGACCAGTGCAAACGGCAGCCCTTTTTCATGCAGGCCCACAAACACGCTCATGGCGTACGGGCTGAGGAAAGCGGCATCGGTGTAAAGGGTAATGGGGGCGTCGGTCATGATCCGGCCTCATGGTTGCAAAATGGCGGCGGCGCGCTGGTAGTAAAGATCAACACCTTCTTCGCGCAGCTTCACAAAACCGTGGCGTTCATAAAAACGTGCGGCGTCACTTTCAATCAGTACTTCAAGCCGTACCGGCAAACTGGCGGCGTCCGCTTGCGCCAGAATATGTCGCAGCACCGCCGAGCCAAGTCCCTGCCCGCTCATGCCCGGCAGCAGATACAGGTTTTGCAGATAAAACGCATCGTGCTGGCGAATCAGGCAGTAAAACCCGGCGCGCGCGCCGTTCACGCAGATCAGCCAGGTGGCACCTGGCTGAAACTGATCTCGCAGACGCTGGCGCGCCCGTGCGTCGTCAAAGCGCCCAATCCGCGCCAGGCTGGGCTGCATGGCTTGCACGCGGATCTCGCACAGGTCTTCCAGATCCGCGGCGCTGACGGGCAGGTATGCCAATGCGGGCTGGGCGTTCAAGATGGTTTACTCCAGCCAGCCGTGCCAGACATCGACCAGTTCGTCCGCACTGGCACTGGCCACATCCGTGCGGGCCTTGAACCAGGCAACAAAGGCATCACGGTCTTCTGTTCCCAGCGAACCCCGGGCGGCCTTGCAGACAAAAGCGGAGGTTTCCGCCAGCGGCAGTTGACCACCCAGCCCGCCCAGCATCCAGCCGCGCTGGTCGGCGTAATCGAGCGTGTCATTGATAAAGGTGGTCATTGCGGCGTCATCCAGCGGGGTTTTAAACGCCACGTGGATATCAAAGCCCAGTTCCTGGTATTCCGCCACGTGCAGTTTTTTGCGCTGGCGCGGATTGAGTTTGCTGATACGGCGGCGTGAAACGGCGTCAAGTGCAGACACGGGCAAAACCTCAAGGTCAAATGACAAAACACAACAATAGCAGTGTGGCAGCGCTTCTTGCAGATGGCATGAACAAAAAAACGGGCCCGAGGGCCCGTTTGGTTCAGCGTGTAACGGCGTGGATTACTTTTGCGAGAAATCCAGCGCGTTGGACAAATCGCCCATCGGCTTGGCGCCGTTGGCCACCAGCGCGTCATCACGTTCTTTCAGGCCAGCCAGGACCGGCAGCGAGAAACGGTTGGTGATAAAGCGCAGGATGGATGCGGTGTCGTACTGGGTGTGGTCCACGTAACCCTTCTTGGCGAACGGCGAGACAATGATTGCCGGAATACGTGTACCCGGACCCCAACGGTCGCCCTTGGGCACTGTCGCGTGGTCATAGAAGCCACCGTTTTCATCGTAGGTCACGACGATCAACATGTTCTTCCATTGCGGCGAGTTTTGCAGCGTGGCGATCAGGTTGGCAATGTGCTGGTCACCATCAGTCACGTTGGCATAGCCGTTGTGCTGGTTCAGGTTACCTTGCGGCTTGTAGAACGACACCGTCGGCAACGTACCGGCGTTGGCGTCGGCCACAAAGCGGCTGTCGAAGTCACGCAAGTGCTCTGCGCGCTCGGCAGCGCCCTGGGTAGTACCCGGGTCAAAGCGCTGGAAGTAGTTGAACGGATGGTGGTGGAACTGGAAGTTCGGCGTCGGAGAACCAAAGCTGCGGCTGCCTTGAGCGGCGGCCAGCGTGGTATTCCATGCACCGGCATACCAGGCCCAGGTAATGCCCTTGGCGGTCAACAAGTCACCCACGTTGGTCTGCGTTTGCACCGGCAAGGTATTGGCCTTGGTCGGATCTGCGTACAACTTGGCGGTATCGGTGCTGGCCGGCGCATTGCTGGACGGCTGATACGGTGGTTGCATGGTGTTGACGGCGTAGAACATGCCGTTTTTGTCCTTCGGCGTGATGTTGCCGTCGGCCAGATAGGTTGCCGCAGCACTCAGCACAGAGGTCGATGCAGTCGTGGCCGGGGTCAGGCGGACAAAGTTGCCGTTGGCATCGGTGTCTACTGCCGAAATAGTCGGATGCGCACTGGCGGTATCCGCATTCGGGTAGGTCGGTGCACACGCGCAGATCAGGTATTGGTGGTTCAGGAACGAGCCGCCAAATGCGCCCTGGTAGAAGTTGTCGGCCAGCACGTAGTTCTTGGCGACGTTCCACATCTTCATTTTGCTACCGTCGAAGTAACCCATAGTCAGGGCACCCGCGTCGGTATAGGCGGCGTATTTGTCGTTCTTGCCACCGTTGATCTGCATCTGGTTTTCATAGAAGCGATGCACCAGATCGCGCGTGATGACGGTCTGGTCAACCACGACACCCGTGCCTTGCACGCCAGCAGGATCATCCACCTGGAACATGTTGTTGGCCCAACCCGTGGCTTGCGCCTGGGTCACGGTGACCGCCTGGCCTGCCAGGGTCAGACCACCCCAGACCGGTGGCAGGCTCGGCAACGTGCTGCCGTCAAAATCCACTTGTTTGGCGATGCTGCCAGTGGCAGTCGGGTTCTTGCCCGGAATGCCGTTGGCGCCCGGGAACAGACCATACAGGTTATCGAAGCCGCGGTTTTCGGCGTAAATCACCACCACGGTCTTGATTTGATCCAGCGCCAGATCGTTGTTCAGCGCGGTCAGCGGATCAGAGCCCGAGGCCAGCGCGCCGGCAATACGCGGAATCACGCGATCATTTTCGGCTTGCAGCGCAGCCTTGATCGTTGCATCGGCTTCTTTGTTGTGGTCTTCCAGCAGCTTGTCTGCGCTGACGCCCAGACGTGTTGCCAGCGCGCTGGCTGCTGCGGCTTTATCGCCACCGTTCTGGCTCATCATGGCCACAAGCTCAGTGCTGATAGCGCTCAGGACAGTGGTGCCGGCCGGTGCGAGGAACAGCAAACGGCTGGTCACGGGCGTGGCGGTGTTGGTTGTGGGGTCAAAACGGGTGGCATCGGTGCCGATTTCGGCAATCAGCCCAACCTTGGAACCCGCGGCAATATTAGCCTTGAGGGTATATGCGCCGTTGTCGTCCGTGTAAGCGGAGATTTCGCCGCTATCGCAAACGCCATTGGCATTGGTGTCAATACACACCTTGGCATGACGGAAGTAACTACCTGTGACTACACCCGAAGTCGAAACCGAAGTATCACTACTGCCGCCGCCACAGGCGGACAAAGCAGAAAGTACGGCGACAGCGGCGGGCAATTGAATCAATGCGCGCTTCATTTTTGTACATCTCCTTGAAAGAAGAGCGCGCATTATGCGTATCGCATTGTTTCATCCTGATTAGATAAATATTGCAGCGTAGCTAAACATTTCTTTGCTTCTGTCCCCGTTTACACAAACTTGTCACTGATCCGTAATGAGCGGGTCTTAGACTCCCTGGCTGTTCGAGAACCATTCCCAACTGGTTCCGCTTCATACACCTATAAAGTCAACCGCAGGGCTGTCCATGTTCAGCAAATTCCGCTTCCCTCCCATCCGCCAGCGGCGAACCGGTATGTACTATCCGCTGTTCGTGGCTGGCGCCGTGCTCACGCTGGGCGCGCTGTATGGCTGTAAAGACAGCGTGGCCAGCACGGCGACCAAACCCGCTGCGGCATCGCAACCGGCCTGGAAAAAAGCCGATTACGCGCCCACGCTCAAGCAGCAACCCAAGGCCGCAGACATGGCGGCACTGGGCAAGCTGATGTTTTACGATGTCTCTCTCTCCGGTTCGGGCAAAGTCTCTTGCGCCACCTGTCACAGCCCGGATCATGCCTACGGCCCGGCCAACGCCTTGCCGGTGCAAATGGGTGGCAAAGACGGCAACCTGGCGGGCACGCGCGCGGTGCCCTCGTTGCGTTATCTGCAAAACGTGCCGAATTTTTCCGAGCACTTCTTTGACGATGATGGCGACGACAGCGTAGATGCCGGCCCCACTGGTGGCCACAATTGGGATGGCCGCGCCCGCACCGTGCATGAGCAAGCCCGTATTCCGCTCCTGGCCGTGAACGAAATGGCAAATACCTCGCCGGCCGATGTCGCCAGCAAAGTGGCCAAAGCGCCCTACGCCGGCCAGTTCAAAAAGGTGTTTGGCGACGATATCTTCAAAGACCCGGAAAACGCCTTCAAATGGGCGACCATGGCGCTGGAAGTCTTCCAGGAAACCCCGGCCGAGTTCTATCCGTACAGCAGCAAATACGATGCGTATCTGCGCCACCAGACCAAACTCAGCGCCCAGGAACTGCGTGGCCTTGATGTCTTTAACGACGAAAACAAAGGTAATTGCGCCAGTTGCCATATCAGCGCCATCAGCGAGAGCGGCGGCTTCCCCAATTTCAGCGACTTTGGCCTGATTGCACTGGGGGTACCGCGCAACATGAAGATCCCGGCCAATGCCGACACAACCCACTTTGACATGGGGGCATGCGGCCCGGACCGTACGGATCTGAAAGGCCGGGGCGAGTTCTGCGGTTTGTTCCGCACGCCATCGATACGCAATGTCGCCACCCGCAAAGTGTTCATGCACAACGGCCAGTTCACCACGCTGGAGCAAGTGGTGCGCTTTTATAACGAGCGCGACACCCAGCCCGGTAAATGGTATCCGCACGGCAAAGATGGCAAGGTCATCGCCCACAATGACCTGCCCAACCAGTACAGCGCCAATCTGAACCAGGACCCGCCGTTTGGCCGCAAACCCGGCCAGAAACCGGCCATGTCTGAAGCAGATATCCGGGACGTGGTGGCGTTTATGAAGACCCTGACCGACGGTTATACCGATCCGGTCCAGCAAGGTGACAAGGTCAAAACCGCCGCCAGGTAAGCAAGACGGCCGCCTGGTTCACGCCAGGCGGCTGTTGTAAAAACGGAATGATCTGCACTGCCGCCCGCACCGGCCAAACGGTCGGCAGTCCTTGCTGGCCTCAAAACAAGGCAAGTTAGCGCCGGTTATCGGGCGTTATCCCCCGCAGACACCCCAAAACGGCGCAGATTGCGCCATAAAGGGGCAAGACGTCCCGTCAGGTGTTTTACTGATCAGCAAAACTCCTTACTTATCAAAGCCATGCCGCTTATGTTGCAATGCCACATAGCCGGCATGCTTCTTGCATTTGCCTGATTGTCCCTTTGATGAAGCCAAAGCCATGCTACGTATTCTTCTGGTAACCGATACCGAGAAAGCACTGGGCGAGCTGCGCCAGTCCTTGGGTAAACGCGGCCATACGCTGCTGCCCGATGCCACCACGGCTCCCGCACTGGCCCGCCTTGTGGAAGGCCAGTCGCCTGACCTCGTGCTGGTCGATGCAGAGTCGCCCCTGCGCGATACGCTGGAGCAAATGGCGGTGATGAACCGCAATGCCCCGCGCACTGTGCACATGGGTGAGTCTGAAGCCGATCAGCGACTGCTGACTGCTGCCCTGGCATTGGGTGTGTCGGTGTATGGATCGCATAACGCCACTGCCGCCGCCATTGCGCCGGTACTGGCGCTGATTGTGGCCAGGCTGACCGCAGTGCGCCCGGCCGTGCGTGCTCTTCCCGCGACGGAGCGGGTGGCCCAGATCGGCCTGCGCTGACCTGGCAGAATAGACAGTCCGGTTGATCCTGTACGGCGCTTACAATCGGTCGGGTGCTTGAGCAATCCCCGTTTTCCACCCCTGAACGCAGTGTTGCCTTGCTGCTTTTTTCGTCAGTTATGCCAACCACTGCCAGCCCCGGGCGTTTAACGCCGTCTTCATCCAGAACGCACCTCAGACTGGGCTATGTCGCCCAGGCTGAATGTGCGCCGCTGGTGGTCGCCCAGCGTTTGGGTCTGGCCGAGCAATACGGCATGACGCTGGAGTTATGCCGTCAGCCTTCCTGGTCTGCCCTGCGCGACAAACTCTTGAGTGGTGAACTGGATGCCGCCCAGATGCTGCACGGCATGGCCTATGGCATTCAGTTGGGACTGGGCGGACAACAGGCCGATATGGCCGTGCTGATGACACTCAGCCAGAACGGCCAGGCCATTACCCTCTCTAACGCGCTGGCCGATGCCGTGATGGCCGGTAGCTCGTTGCGCATGAAGCTGGTCGACACCCCGCGCCGGCGCGTGTTTGCGCATACTTTCCCGACCGGCACGCACGCACTCTGGCTGTTTTACTGGCTGGCCGCGCAAGGTATCCATCCACTCAACGATGTGCGCAGTGTCACCGTGCCACCCACGCAAATGGCTGAATCCCTCGCCCGGGGTGAGCTGGATGGATATTGCGCTGGCGAGCCCTGGAGCACGCTGGCCAGCAATAGTCATCACGGCATGACGGTGGTCACCAGCAGTGAAATCTGGCCAGATCATCCGGAAAAAGCGCTGACCTGCCGGCTGGACTTTGTCAAACAACACCCTGACGCCGCGCGGGCGCTGATCCGCATCATGCTTGAGGCCTGCCAATGGCTGGATGACCCGGCGCTGCGCCCACTGGCCGCGCCGTGGCTGGCTACGCCCGAAGTCATCGGCCAGCCTGAACACCTGATTCTGGCCCGGTTGCTGGGCGACTATGGCAAAGCACCGCTGCGCCAGCCCGCCCGGCCGATCCGCTTTTTTGCGGGCGGTGAAGTCAACTATCCGTGGTTGTCAGATGGCTTGTGGTTTCTGTCCCAATTCAAGCGCTGGGGCATGACCCAGGAACCGGCCAGCAATGTCACCGTCGTTAAAGCCGTCAACCAGACCAGCCTGTTTGCCGAAGCCGCCAGCGAGTCCGGCATTCCTGTGCCAGCCGACGCCTATCGCACCAGCATCTTGATGGACGGGCAACCCTGGAACGGCATTAACCCGGAAGGCTATGCCAGTTCCTTTTCAGTACGAGAACGCAGCCCGGTCATCGGGCCGCGCCCGTAATCACCCCGCCAGTACCGCCGGATTGACGGCATTAGCCAGATCGGGCTCTCCCGCCAGTGCACGCAGCAGATTCTGCCCGGCGCTGACCGCCATGGCGTGGCGGGTCTCTTGCGTAGCCGAACCAATGTGCGGCAAGGCCACCACATTGGCCAGCTTGAGCAAGGGGTTGTCTGAGGGCACCGGCTCCGTTTCAAAGACATCCAGACCGGCGCCGGCCAGATGACCTGATGCCAGTGCGGCAGCCAGAGCCGCCTCGTCGATAATGCCGCCCCGGGCAATGTTGATCAGGATGGCTTTGGGCTTCATGCGGGCAATCTGGGCTGCACCCAAAAGATTGCGGGTCTGCGGCGTCAGGGGCACGGTAACGCAGACAAAATCCGCCTGGGTCAAAAGTTCATCCAGCTCGCACCGACGGGCGCCATAGGCTTGCTCAGCCTGATGATGCGGTGTGCGCTTGGTATAGAGCACGCGCATGCCAAAGCCCAGCGCACCGCGTCGGGCTACTTCGGCGCCAATGCTCCCCATGCCGATAATCCCCAGCGTTTTTCCTTGCACATCCACGCCAAAAAACCCGGTAGACAGGTTCTGTCGCCAGTGACCGTCACGCACCCAGCGATCCAGCTCCACCACACGGCGGGCGACCGCCAGCATCAAGGCCAGTGCAGTATCTGCCGTAGTGCCCGCCAGCGCGCCAGAAGTATTAAAGAGCGCCACGCCCCGCGCGGTCAGGTCATCCACTTTGATGGTGTCGTAGCCAGCAGAAATGGTCGATACCACTTTCAATTGCGGGGCGTGTGCCAGAAACGCGGCATCAATCTTCAGGCCCACACCGATCAGCCCGTCGGCATCCGCCAATGCGGCGTGAAATGCATCCAGATCGGCCTTGGCCCGGGGGGCATCAAAGCGGCGTAACTGGCTATGCGCCTCAAGCTGTTGCAACACATCATCCGGTACGGGGCTGGCGAGAACGACGACGGGTTTCATACGGCACTCCTGTGAAATGGGCGGCGCTGTGCGCTCTGGTCCGGTTTTCCGGGTCAACATTGTTACAAATGAGATTATTCCAGTGTGCCCGATAACACATCAATACGCACGTGCGGGATCGACCAGACCATCCACCACCTCGCCGCGTTGCAGCGCCTTGATCCGCGCGGCAATCTGCGCCACCGAGGGGCCCATCAAGGTATTGGCTGCCACGTGCGGCGTAATGAACACCGCCGGGTGAGCCCAGGCCCGATGCCCGGCTGGCAGGGGCTCTGTCGGGAAAACATCCAGCTGGGCACCTTGCAGATGACCACTGTCGAACAGCGCCAGCAGCGCATCCAGGTCAATCAGATCTCCGCGCCCGGCGTTGATGATAGCCGCGCCTGCCGGTAACAGGGTCAGGCGCGTTTCATTGAGCAACTGGCGGGTCT
Source organism: Silvimonas sp. (assembly GCA_030151005.1). Taxonomy (GTDB): domain Bacteria; phylum Pseudomonadota; class Gammaproteobacteria; order Burkholderiales; family Chitinibacteraceae; genus Silvimonas. Next base: position 12,269 of record JASLES010000440.1, on the reverse strand, counting down.
GCGGGGTGGCCGGTAGCAGGCAGACCAGCACATCGGTTTTACGCAATAGCTCATCAACCGCTGCCAGACCATGCACACAGGGCACGTTTTCCACCACTTTGGCAGAGCGACTCCAGCCCGTGACCGGATAACCCAGGCGCACCAATGCCTGGGCCACTTGCGCGCCCAATTCGCCCATTCCCAGCACGCTGATACGCATATCGGCGGCGGCCCGCTGCGGCAAAGCCTGCCATAACGCCTGCTGTTGCTGGCGGAGGTAGCCATCCATATTGCGCTGGAACCGCAATACGCCAAACAACACGTATTCGATCATCTGTTGTGCCATGCCGGCGTCAGTCAGCCGGTACAGGTTGACGTGGGCCGGTAGATCCGGCCGATCCAGAAAGCGGTCGATACCGGCACCCAGGGCAAAGATGTGCCGTAAATTGGGGAAGCGCGCGAACAAGCCTGCTGGCGCGCGCCAGGTGATCAAGGTGGTGACGGCGGCGTCATCTACAGCGTGCGGATGCGCGGTAATGACTTCATCGGGCAGGGCTTTGCAAAAGAGGTCAAGCCAGGTGGCAGTGTCAGTGGGGGTATGGATATAAATCATCGGGCGTACTGGATGGGGGCAGACAATACAAAGACTATGCCATGGCCGCCTTGTCGCAGACAAAAAAAGGCCTGCACCAGGTGCAGGCCTTGAGATGACGCCCCGTTTCCGGAGCGAACCAGGATCAACGTGTCTTCAACCCCTGCTAGCGGAAGCGGCGAAAGCCGCCCATATGCCCCTGAAATCCGCCACCGTAGCTGCCACGGTCAAAACTGCGCATATTCTGGGCCCGCCCTGCATTCTGGCTCTGCATACGTTCGCCCGCACCCTGCAGGTTCTGACGGGTAGCGCCAGACAAATTGCCATTGCTGCCTGCCGCCGGTGAAACCCCGCTGCGATCAAGCGTGCGCTCCGTGCCGCGCTGGCGGGCAAGCTGGTCAGTGGTTACGCCGGATTCGGCCGATGGTTTGGGGACATTCTTGAACTGGCCGTCTGGTTGCACTTGTTGCCAACCCTGGCCTTGTTCATAGCGATAAACATTGCCATCTTTACCCGCATAGACGTTGCCACCGGCATTCACTACGCCGCCGTGCGTCACCTGGCCTGTGCTGGCGTCGTAATGCACATAGCCCTTGCCGCTGACATCCCCGGCGGCGCCTTTGCTGTTAAAGCCGCCTGCGGCGGTTGCCCCTTGATCCGTACGGGTCGCCCCGCCGGCACTGTGGGTCACCCGGCCAGTGTCGGTGTTGACGGTGGTGCGTTGCCCACCCGCAGCGGCATTGCCCGTGTTGGGGTTATAAGCTGCACCGCCCTGCCCGGCCACCGCACGGCCGGTCTGAGGGTTGTAGCGCACGCCCCCGGCAACGCCAGAGGTTACGCCGGTGTACTGGTTGTAATTGCGCGCGGCATAGCCATAACCATGGCCGCCGGTGGCCTCGTTATAGAAACTGCCGCGCACGCCCGTGCCACTGTTGCCGGTCCACGGGTTGTACCAGTCCGCCCGCAGGCCTTGGGCCACAGTGTTACCCCACCGGCCATAGACATTCCCGACCGCCACAGACGGCCCCCAATACCACGGATAAGGGCCATACCAGCCATACCACGGCCCCCAATAAGGACCATACCAGGCCGATGCCCACGCCCAGCCGGCGACAAAACCAAAGGTCCAGCCTGCATAAGGGTCGTAGCCAAAGGCGACGTTGTAGCCGTAGGTGGTGGGGCAGGCATACCAGACATCACCAATCCAGGCATTGCAGGCGTAGCCCGTGCCGTAAACTACTACGCCATTGGTGACCACCGTGCCGTAATACCCCGGTGTATAGCCGACATAAACCACGGTATCGGTATGGCCGTATACGTGTACGTAGGTAACGTAATGCAAGGGGGAATTGGCCGGGATGGTGTAAATCACCGGCGGCACCAGCGTGGCCACCGCCCACGGTCCAAGGGCAGAAGCGGCGCTGAACCACACCCCGTTCTGCACCGCGTAATACTGCGTAGGTGCCACCTGAATCACGGGTGTGGCGGTGTTCCAGGCGTAGTTCAGCACGGTGCCTTCGACCGGTTTGAACTGCGGCTGATTACCATCGTATTGCACGTGCAACTGCGCCTGACTGAGTTGCACCGTCGCCGTCTGCGGGATCGAATTGGCGATCAAAGATTCACGCGCTTCCGGCGTACCGGGAATCGACGCCAGCACGGCACTCTTGGGGCTGTCCGACGGGATTTTGGCAAACGCGGCAGGCAGTTTGTCGCCCGGCACATACGTCCATGGCCCTTTGGTCGAAGCGCCGGTAAACCAGCGGCCAGACAACAGCACATACCAGGCGTTATCGGCCTCTGCATCGACGAACACATCGCCCGCCGTGTTCACCACATACGCCAGGTTAGTGCCGGCCAGTGGCGCAAATTGGGGCTCGCCATCGACCATGATCAATTCGGTCGGGCTGGTTGCGGTATAGATCGCCGGGTATTTGCCTGCTGCCAGTGCTTTTTTCATCTCGTCACTGGGCTTGTCCATTACATCGACCTGTTTGGCGGCAACGGCTTGCTGCATGGCCTGATCCAGCCCGGCCGGCACGCGGGTGGCCGGCGCCCACGGGCCAGTCAGCGCGGAGGCTTTCACCCATTTGCCGGCAAAGCGCAGATACCAGGTACCGTCATCAATCAGCAGTAAAGAGCGCGTATTGATAACCCGGCTGACCCCCGCGGCAACCGTGGGTTTGACCGATGGTGAGCCATCAACCAGCACCAGCAACGCCGGTTCAAACGAGAAAATGATCTGCGGCGGCGCATTGTTGACCTCTACGCTGGCCTGCGCGGCATCCGCATGGTTGATGGCCAGCGTGGCCTCCAGTTGATCCAGACTGGATACAAACGGCTTTTGCGGGAGGGCTTTACGTGCCAGCGCCAGATAACGGCTCTGATTGGTGGTGTCGGTCGGGAAATTGACCTTGTCCAGCGTCACATTGCGCAAGGTCACGGTACGGGCTTGCTTGTCGGTTTCTGTGCGGGCAGAAAACCAGCCCACGCCATAAGCCAGGATGTCTTTTTTCTTGCCATCCGGCGTGGTGGCCGAGCCCTTTTTGACAGAAATAGCGAGACGCCCGCTCAAGGTGTCGCCAGACCAGTTATCCAGCTGCGGCTGGTAAAACGTGACCGGCGTGCCCTCCACCGTAAAGTGATGTGGCCAGGGGGCGTTATTAACCGGGCTGGTGCTACTGGCCGCGTAGGCCGGCAATGCCAGCACCGCCACCACCAGGGCCAGGGACCGCCACAATTGCTGGAGCATATTCCATCCTTTTGGGAAAACGTCGTGCCGTCCTCAGGTGTAGACCGCCGACGCTGTTGTATTGCGGGTCATAGCACTGGTTTTAGTGTACGCGCCGTCGCTTCACCAGCCGGGCGGCATAAGTACGCGCTTTTATGTGAGAAATTTCCAGGTTGCCACGCTGACCGCCAAGCCGGATCAATACGCGGTAAACGATGGCGGCCAGTGCCGTTTGTCGTAGAAATGCTTGACTTGGTATTTCGTAAAATATATCTTAAGACACATATCGTAAGATATAGGTGACTGTGCAAAGACACTGCACCTCAACAAAATCAGCAATCTCTACAAAGGAAAAACCCATGCGTCACTTTTTTGACAAACTGCGCGAACACCATCATCGGCATCACGAATGCCGCGAAGACATGCTGCATATGATCGGCCGGCGCGGCCACGGTCATGGTCGTGGCTTTGGCCGTTTTGGCGGCGCGGACGATGAAGGCGGCGGCCGTGATTTTCGCGCGGGCCGCAAGCTCTCTTCTGGCGACCTGCAACTGATCATTCTGAGCCTGCTGGAAGAAAAACCATGCCACGGCTACGAAGTCATCAAAGCCCTGGAAGAACGTACCAATGGTTTTTATGCCCCCAGCCCCGGCATGGTCTACCCCGCCCTGACCTATCTGGAAGAAACCGGCCAGGCCAGCGTGGCACAAGACGGCAACAAAAAGCAGTACAACATTACGGCCGAGGGCCAAGCCTGGCTCAATGAAAACCGTGATCGGGTCGAGGCCATTTTGTCCCGCCTGACCGCCATTGGCGACAAGATGGACCGCATCCGCGAAGTGTTCGGTGAAAAACTGGATATGCATGCCAGCCGCTTTGGCATGAGTGTGGAAGACGACGGCGGCCGCTTTATCAAAGAACTCAACCAGGCCCGTAGCGCACTCAAATCTGCCATCCGGGCGCATGTCGGCGCGGGTGAAGAAGAGCAACGCCGTATCGCCGGCATTCTGGCAGAAGCCGCGCGGCAGATTGAGGCCGGCAGCAAGTAAACCAGCACTCGTCCCGCAGACCAAAAAAGCCACCATGACGGTGGCTTTTTTCTGTCTGGCGCTTAGCGATGCTCCGGTGCGATCGTGGCAATGGACTCGGCAAAACGTGCGTGCGCGGCCGGGTCTACCGGTTTATAACGCCGCACCGTGCTGGCCGGGTCCTGGCCGAGGAAATTATTGTTTTTCCAGTTACGCGCAGGCCGTACCGGGCGGGCGGTAAACCCGCCGCCGCAATTGGGACACACATTGTTGAGTACATGTTGCACGCACTCCGCGCAGAACGTGCATTCATAAGAACAGATGCGCGCATCAAGCGCATCTGGCGGCAGCGGTTTATCGCACTGTTCGCAACCGGGTCTGAGCTCAAGCATGGTTCTCTCCATGGCAGATAAGGAAAAACTACTGCCAGTTTACTCACCAACCTAATACCCGCCAGATAGTACATCTGCCAGAAACAGAAAAAATCATGCCATCACGCAAGTCACTGACGGTTTAATATCCAGATATCCTTTTCTGGATGACACCGTCCATGCAACGCGTTCTTTTTGTGATCCCGCCGCAGGTGCATTTACTGGACCTGGCCGGCCCGGCGCAGATGCTGGCTACCGTGCCAGAAATGGGGATTGCACCATTGCCACTGGTTTATCTCGGCGCAACACCTGATGCACCCAGTTTTCAAGGGCTGGGCCTGGGTCCGCTTCAGCCCTTGCCGGGTCATTTGCGGACGGGTGACGTCGTGATTGTGGTGGGCAATAAACACGTCCCCGGCAGCCTGGATGAGGACGCCAATGCGCAGATCGTCCGCTGGCTGCGGGATGTGGTTACCCCCGCCCTGCCAGAGATTCACCTGGCCAGCGTATGTACCGGTGCGTTTTTTCTCGGCGCAGCCGGTTTGCTTGATGGGCGCAGTTGCACCACCCATCACAGCCACCTGGCGCGCTTGCAACGACTTTACCCCGCAGCACGGGTGCTGGCAGAACGCATGCTGGTTGAAGACGGCCCGATATTAACCAGCGCGGGTGTCTCCGCTGGCATTGATCTGGCTTTGCATTTGCTGACGCGGCAGTTTGGCGCGGGCGTGGCAATCCGCGTAGCGCGGGATAATCTGGTGCCATTCCGCCGGCTGGAAAAAGACCCGGCGCTGGATGCCCAATTACAATATCGCAACCACCAGCATGCCCTCATCCATCAGGTACAGGATTTTCTGGCAGATCAACCGGCCTTTAATCAGCCCTATGATGAACTGGCCCGGCGGTTCGCCGTGAGCTACCGTCATCTGGCCCGGTTGTTTCAGCACGCTTGCGGGGTACCGCTCAAGCAATATCACCAGCAGTTACGGCTGGAGCTGGCACGCCAGTTCTTGCGTGACAGCCACTGGTCTATAGAACGCGTGGCAGAGCGTTGCGGTTTTGCCAGTCCGCAGGCATTCCGGGCGGCATGGCGGCAAGTAGAACCGTTGTCACCCGCAGCGTGGCGCGGGCAAGCGCGTGGCTGAACGGTTGACCAGGATGGTAACAATGCCGCGTTTGCCTGGCGCGAACCGTATCGTGTCAAAATAACAGGCGTGGTTTGCAAGACACGCAAACCACCCCCTCATCTTCTGGTGCCTTTGTTCATGCTGTCCCTGGTTTTCATCTGCCGTATCGTCGCCCTGCTTGCCTGGCTGGAAGGCTTGTCTTTCGCCTCGGTACGGTGCGATCCGCGCTGGGCAGCCCAGCACACGCCGCCGCAGCGCTGACTGCGCCTCAACACCATGGCCCGGATCGACGCCGGGCCATGGTGTTGAGCGACTGTTTTTCAGGTGCGGTTAATCGACAATCCGCCATCAATCAGCGAAGCCGTACCAGACACAAAGCTGGAATCGTCCGAGGCAAAATACAGCACCGAACGGGCCAGTTCTTCTGGCTTGGCGACGCGCTTGAGCGCATGCAGTTGCGTAATGAAGGCGGTTTTTTCCGGGTTATCGTTCATTTCACGGTACATATCCGTATCGACCGCACCTGGCAAAATGGCGTTTACCCGGATGTTGTTTGGGCCAAACTCGGCCGCCAGCGTCTGGGTCAGGCCAATCAGCCCGGATTTACTGGCCGCATAGGCCGCCACGCCTGGAAAAGACGAGCTGTAACCGACAAAGGTGGAGGTAAAGATCACTGAGCCGCCACCGTTCTTGAGCATTTGCGCAATCTGATGCTTGGCCCCAAGGAACGAGCCTGTCAGGTTAATGGCAACGGCATCGCTAAAACCTTCGGCGCTCACACCGGTGCTCGGGCCGGCTTCACCCAGCGTACCTGCGTTATTAAAAGCGATATCCAGGCGGCCATACGCTTCGACGGCAGTGGCAACCAGCGCTTTGGCATAGTCTTCCGAGCGCACGTCGCCAGCCAGGCTAACGGCCTCACCACCTGCAGCGCGGATTTCCGCCACCAGCCGGGCCAATTCATCCTCGCGGCGGGCACCAATCACCACTCTGGCGCCTTCGGCGGCAAACAGCTTTGCGGTTTCCCGGCCAATGCCAGAACTTGCGCCAACCACCAGTGCTACTTTGTTTTGCAAACGTCCCATGATGTTTCTCCGTAAATGCGTTATTGATCAGATGTCTTGTTGCGTTCCCGGCAGACCGTAGATCCGGTCGGGCTCGAGGTGTGACTGCAGTATGGTCTTGCCTTATCTGCCGGAGTAGCCTTCAATTTCCGCATCTGGTTTCCGGAAAAACCGAACAATCATGAAGCTTGATGGCATTGCAACGTTTGTCACCGTGGCCGAGTGCCGCTCTTTAAGTGAAGCGGCGCTCAAGCTGCGTATTTCCCGTTCTGTCGTCAGTGACCGCATCGTTGAACTGGAAAAAGAACTGGGTACCAGCCTGCTGCAGCGAACCACCCGCAAGATCACGGTGACCGAAGACGGCCTGGAGTTCTTGCAACGGGCCATCCGGATCGTGCGCGAGGTTGAAGAGGCCACCGCAGTCATTTCTGAACGGCACGGCACGCTCGCCGGCCCGTTGCGCATCTCCGCCCCCGTGACCTTTGGCCGCCTGCATCTGGGGCCAGCGCTCTACCCGTTTCTGGCCAGACATCCGCAAATACAACTCACGCTGGATCTGAATGACCGGCGCGTCGATCCGTTCTCCGACGGGTTCGACGCCATCATTCGCCATGGGCCCATTCAGGATTCCTGGCTGGTGGCCTGGACTCTGGCAAGCAGCCGCCGCGTGCTGGTCGCCTCACCCGCGTATCTGGCCACGCACGGCCAACCCACCACGCCGGCAGAACTGGAGGGGCATCGCGGTATTTTTTATCTGAACCGGGGTGCCGGGGACTGGCGCTTTGGGTCTGCCGGCAACGCCACCGTCGTGCATGGTCAAGCCGGGCTGGTGCTCAACAATGGCGACATGATGCGTGACGCAGCGGTCGCCGGGCTGGGGATTGCCCTGCTGCCACAATTCATTGCCAGTGAGGCCTTACAGCAAGGCGCATTACGCAGCATTGATATCGGCATTGAGCCAGAGCAGGAGTTCATCTACATCGCCCACCGGGAAGGCCAGCGTGTGTCCGCCAAACTGCGGGCGCTGGCAGACTGGCTGCGTGAGGCATTTGGCAACCCGCCTTATTGGGAAGATTCTGGGGATCACTCTGCCTAAGCCGTTATGACGTTGTATTGCCCAAAAAAAAACGCCGCCAGGAATTCTCCTTGGCGGCAGGGGTTTATCAGCGTTGTCCCAAGACTTATCCACAGTTTCTGTGGGCAACTCCGGCTGGCTTAACGGCGGTGCTCGCCCCAGAAGTTCTTGCGCCGAATCCAGCCGGTTTCAAACTGGCGTTCGCTCAACAATACGTTCTGGACATCCCGTACCGTGCTGGCTGCGCCGGCCAGATAGATGGTGGTGGGCATGGGCAAATCCAGCGTGCGCGCAATGCCAGACTGGCGGGACGAACCATTGCGCTTGTCCATTTGCAAGAACGGCAGTTGCAGTGCCTCGATCACCCGGCCAATGCGGTCATCGCCATCAATCACGCCCTCGCAAGGGCCGTTGGCTGCAGCGGCGATGGCAGCAAATGGCGCCAGCGTGGTGGCGTCGCCAAAGAACCAGTGCGCTTGCGCCTGCCAATCCACCGTAATGCGGCCAGAGAAACCGCGAAACCACACGTTGTCGCCGCGCTCCAGCAGCCGCGCCCACGCGCTGCCAGGCCCCTGGCCATGCAGGTGGATCAACAGTTCGATCTCGCCTTTTTGCGGGTCAAAACGGTACACCGAATATTTGCGGCGTACCTGCATGCTCTGGCCATCGACAAACACCGAGATTTCCATGCCTGGCTCGTAGCCCGACATACTGCGAATGCCATCGCCGGCCAGAACCACGTGGCGGATCACGCCTTCCAGAGTGGTCGCGCGCAAAACGGTGGCGCGTTCAATCCGTTCGCCCTTGATCAGGGCTTTGATGCTTTCAATCACACTCATGCCCGATCTCCTGCGGCTGATGCCTTGTTGCGTCTCATGATTTTTCCTTTGCAGATCTTGTTTTTGATGTTGCGGTGCTGTTGTGTACAGCATGGCCTCTGCGGGCTTTTTATATCTTAAGATATAGGTCTTAAGATATATCTAAAGAAATGAGGATGACAAGTCAAAGACGGCGCAAATCAGCCTGTTGTGACCCACCATCAGACCAACGGTAAAATGCTCATGGTATTGAATACGAGTATTTACTCGTATAATCTGCGCCATTCTATGAGCAATTACTCGCGTTTCATACTCGCGTCCTGGAGCCACCATGCAAGCACCGGCAAACCCAAGAAAATCGCCGCGTCAGGCCCGATCACAGCTGATGGTAGAAACCATTTTGCAAGCCACGGCTCGCGTTTTGAGCGAGCGCGGTTATGCCGCCACCAATACCAATGCCGTGGCAGAAAGAGCGGGTGTGAGCGTGGGTTCGGTGTATCAGTATTTTCCGAACAAAGACGCGCTGATCAGCGCCCTGCATGAACGTCATGTACTGCAAATGGAAACGCTGATCCTGGATGCGCTGGACAATCTGGCGGGCAAAACACTGCATGAAGCGGTGGAGTGCATGATCGAAGCAGTCCATGAGGCCCACTTGCTGGAACCAGAACTACATCGGGTGCTGGAAAACGCCGATTTGCTGTGTGACCCGCACGACGATGATGATAGCTATCACGCAGTCATGCTGGCCGTGCGCCAGTTGTATGAAGTACATCGCGCCACCATCAAGGTCAGTGACCTGGATCTGGCGGTGTGGAGCACCATGAAAATTGTGGAAATCATGGTGCACAGCGCCGTGCTCAATCCGCCGCCCAACTTCACGCAATGTCAGTTGCGTTGTGCCATTGTCGATGCGGTCATGGGGTATTTGGTGTTTCCCCCGTCTGCCGCCGGGCACCAGCCCCCACCCGTTACGGCGCGTGAACTGACCGAAGTCAAATTGTAAGGCGCAAGACAGCACAACGCGCGATGGGTGCATATACTGAGTAGATCAATCAGCCCGGCGGGCCACAAGTCACGCCGGGTTTTTCATCTACCCACAAAAAGGAACCCGTCCATGAAAATTGCGATTATCGGCGTCACCGGTCGCGCTGGCTCACGCATTGCTGAAGAAGCCTGCCGCCGAGGTCACAGCGTGACCGGCATTGTGCGCAACCCGCAAGACGCACCCACGCCCAAAGGCTGCGTCTCGCTGGCCAAGGGTGACGCCACCCGGCCGGAAGAACTCGCCCCCTTGCTCAAGGGGCATGACGTGGTGGTGAGCGCGGCGCATTTTCGGACACTTAAGGCCGCACCTTTGCTGCAAGCGGTGAAAGACGCCGGCGTACCGCGCCTGGTGGTCGTGGGTGGCGCTGCCAGCCTGGTAGTAGCCCCGGGCAAGATCGTGCTGGATGATCCGAATTTCCCGGAGGCGTACAAAGTGGAAGCCGTGCCCGGCAAACAGTTTCTGGATGACCTGCGCGCAGAAAAAGCCGTGCTGTGGACGTTTATCTCGCCCCCGGCTGAATTTGCGCCGGGCGAGCGCACCGGCAAGTTCCGCATCGGCAAAGACCAGTTGCTGGTCGACAGCCACGGCCGCAGCCATATCTCGATGGAAGACTACGCGATTGCGCTGGTGGACGAACTGGAAAACCCGCAGCACGCCCAGACCCGGTTTACGGTGGGGTATTGATTGAATTGCCGCCTGGAACAACAAAAAGCCCGGTCTAAAGCCGGGCTTTTTGTTGTTGGGGCCAGTTTAGAAATCAAACTGCGCCGATGCCTTCACCGTCCGTGGCTCACCCTGGTTGAGAATAAAGCCCCAGCTCGTCAGCCAGTATTTTTCGTTGGTGACGTTATCCAGGTTCAAACGCAGCGTCACTTTGGTGTTATTCCAGGCGGTCTGGTAGCGCGCGCCCAGGTCGTACAAGGTATAGGACGGCGCAATATTGCTGTTGTCTGCTTCCAGCGCCCGATCACCCACATACTGCGCGCCCGCCAGCAGCGTCAGCCTGTCGATTTGCGGTACGGCGTATTCCACGTTGGCACTGGCCTGGAAGCGCGGTGCGCCGTAGGCACGCTTGCCGTCGATATCCGATGACGCTTCGACATTCTTGGCGTCCAGCCACATGGTGCTGCCCGTCAGGGTCCAGTTTTTAGCCACGATAACCGAACCATTCAACTCCAGACCCTGATAGCGGGTACGGCCGTCCTGCACAAAGGTCTGCGACGAGTTCACAAACTCCAAGCCACGGTTGATGCGGAACAGTGCGGCAGAACCACCCCAGTTCTGATAATCGCCCTTCACACCCACTTCATATTGTTTGCTCTTGAGCGGTGCCAGGCTTTCGTTGGCGTTGGTCGCGTAGATCGGCGCAGTGCCACCTTGCTCCAGCGATTCAACATAGCTGCCGTACAAGGATACCTGCTGGACCGGCTTGTAAATCAGTGCCAGCGTCGGGGTCAGCGGCGAGCGGTCATAGGTGCTGGTGGTAGCACCCGTGGTGTCGTAGTTTTCTTGATCAAACTTGTTGTAGCGCAGGCCCAGGATGGTCGACCACTGGTCATTGAACTTGACGGTATCGCTGGCAAACAGCGACTTCTGCACCGTGCGGCTTTCCAGGTAAGTGGCGCTGGTGTAGTACGTGTTCGGGTTGGCGAACACCGTCATGTTGTAGATATTGCCCGACCCCAGTTCGGCGGAACCGGCGCTATCGCTTTGGTTGGGGTAGTTGGAATCTTGCTGCTGCCAGGCTACACCCATCACCAGTTCATGCTTGGCGCTGCCGGTATCCAGATGGCCATTCAGTTGCGCCTGGGCGGTCTGGTACTTGTAGATGGAATACCCGCCCCACTGCAGTTCAGAGTAACCGCCGCTGTTGTCGGTCAGGAAAATGGCGCTGTCGCGGTTCTCGCGATCTTGCCAGGAATAACGATAAGAGAATCGCGCATCCCACTCCGGGTTAATCGACCATGCCAGATCAGTGCCGGCAATGCGATAGCTGGTTTCGTAGCCGGTAAACGGCGAGGCCAGACGTTGACTGCCATCCAGCGCTGACGGGATCTTGACCGGCTCTGCCACCGGCAAGCCATAGTCCTGGCCCAGAATCACACCGTAATACGCGCCATCGACGTGGCGTTTGTTGTAAAGGGCGTCCACCGACCACACCAGATCCGGCGTGATGCGCATGTCCATCGCCGCGGACACGGTAGAGCGTTTGACATAGCCACTGTCTACGGCCGTATCACCCTGCTCCTGGATGGCGTTGACGCGGTAGCCAAAGCGGTTGTCGTCAAAGCGCCCGCCAATGTCGGCCGCGGCTTTCAGGATGCCGTCACTCTCATAACCCAGTGTCACGCTGCGGTACGGTGCGTTGGTGGGGCGCTTGAGCACGTAGTTGATAATGCCGCCCGGCGCGCCAAAGCCGTACATAAAGCCAGACAG
>JASLES010000391.1 GCA_030151005.1 Silvimonas sp. | reverse complement strand
GAACACCGTTTTCTTGCTGATTGAAAAACTGCTGGCTGGCTCGCCAGTGACGTTTATCGCCTGTTCGCCGGGTGAGGCCAAAGAGATCCGCACGCACTTGTCAGACAATGTCCTGGAAGTGCACAACGCGGTTGATCTGGACGCCATTACGCCGGCGGCCGGCAACGCCGGGTTGGTGCGGGTGGGTACGGTGGGCCGCGTAACCCTGGCGCGCAACCCGGAACTCTTTGCCGAGATCGCCGCTGCGCTGGGCAAGCCCGGCGAGATTGAATTTGTCTGGATTGGTGGGGGCGATGAATCTGGCGAGGCTGCCTTGCGTGCCGCCGGCGTCAGCATCAGCGGCTGGGTGGATCGCAAAACCGCACTGGCGCGGATGGCGGAGCTGGATATTTATATCCAGACCTCGCGCTGGGAAGGCATGCCGGTTGCCGTGCTGGAAGCCATGGGAGCAGGCCTGCCGGTGATTGCCACCAATGTCATCGGCAATCGTGACCTGGTCAAGGATGGCGACAACGGCTATCTGGCCGAGTCTGCCACCGACTTTACGGCAAGGCTGGCCTTGCTGGCACAAGATCGCCACGCGCGAGAGGCTCTGGGGGGGCGCGCGCGGCAGTTTGTACAACAACATTACTCACTGGATGTGATGATGGCGGCGCTTTATACCGCCTACGGCTTCACACCCGTGCCCGAAACGGAGAAACCCGCGACTTATGGCGCTTAAACACGAACGACCCGAGCGAGCCAAAATCTGGCTGGCGCTGGCCGACTTTATGGCACTGGCCATTGCCTTTGGGGTGGCCATGCTGCTGTTGTGGATCTTTCGCTATCAGCGCATCAGCGCCAGCTTTGATCTGTGGTGGATGTGGGAAGGCAAGCAGCAGGGCATGGCGTTCCTGCTATTGGCGCTGGCAACGGTAGCCAACTTCTGGTGGCGCGGCCATTACAGCTTGCGCCTGCCCTTCTGGGATCAGTTGCTTGATATCCTGCGGGCCTTGCTGCTGGCCGGTTTGCTCAATGGCATGCTGGTGCTGCTGGGCAAATTCACCGTGTCACGTTTCTTGTGGCCGGTCTCCTGGGGCGTGGCGATGTTGCTGTTGCCCTGGTTCCGTAGCATGGCCAAAAGCTGGCTGCTGAAGCTCAATATCTGGCAAATGCCCACGGTGATTGTCGGCACCGGAGAAAACGCCACGGCCGCGTATTGCGCCATGAAGAGCGAACGGCAGTTGGGGTTTCGCATTGAGGCATTCCTGGCCGTTAGCCCGCAGGGCATGGAGCGGATTGAACTCAATGGCGATTCACTGCCGGTAATCACCATTGAACGCGAAGGTTTGATGGGCTGGCTGGACGCCAACGACCGCCCGCACGTGGTGGTGGCGGTAGATGAAGAAGAACTCAAGGCGCTCTCTAACCAGATTGAACAACTGACCCTGCGTTACAAAGACATCCACATTATTCCGCCAGTGGCCGGCCTGCCCTTGTTTGGCGTGGTGCCTTACCATTTTTTCAGTCACGAAGTGCTGCTCTTGCGGGTGCGCAATAATCTGACCGTGCGCACGCTGATGTGGATGAAGCGGATTTTTGATCTGACGGGGGCGCTGTTTGGTCTCGTGGTGTTGTCACCGGTGCTGCTGTACCTGATGTGGCAGGTCAAGCGCCAGGGTGGGCCGGGCAGTGTGTTTTTCGGGCATACCCGTGTGGGCATGAACGGCAAACCGTTCAAGTGCTGGAAGTTTCGCACCATGGTGCATAACAGCCAGCAAGTGCTGGAGCACCTGCTCGCCACCGACCCACAGGCCCGGGCTGAATGGGACAAAGACTTCAAGCTCAAGAATGATCCGCGCATTACGAAAATCGGTCATTTCCTGCGTCGTACTAGCCTGGATGAAATTCCGCAGTTGTGGAACGTGATCAAGGGCGAGATGAGTCTGGTTGGCCCGCGCCCGATCATTGATGAAGAGCTGGAACGCTATGGCGACAAGGTGGACTTCTATCTTGAAGCACGGCCTGGTCTCACTGGTCTGTGGCAGGTGTCGGGGCGCAACGACACCACCTATGATGAGCGTGTCGCACTGGATGCCTGGTATGTCAAAAACTGGAACCTCTGGTACGACATCGCCATCATCTGCAAGACCATTCGCAGCGTGACTGGCGGCCACGGCGCGTATTGAACGAAACGGCTGCCGGGCAACTGTAGTGGTTTTCCCCGGTGCCGCTGTTTGACGGATAGCCCCGCTGGCATGGCGGGGATATACTCGGTATTCAAACAATCGTTTAAAACCTGTTTCCACCAGGATTATTGCAGGGAGTCAGCATGTCTACTTTGGCCGAGCAGTTTAAAACCGCGCAGGAAGAAGTCGTTCAGCTTAACGACGCGCCGGATGTCCAGACCAAACTGAAACTGTACGCGCTGTACAAGCAAGCCGCTGATGGCGATGTCAGCGGGGATCGCCCGTCCGCCATCAACTTTGTGGCACAAGCCAAGTACGATGCCTGGGCCAAGCTCAAAGGCCTGACCGGCGATGAAGCCATGACGCAGTACGTTGCGCTGGTGGAAGAGCTGAAGAAAAACGACAGCTAAGTCACGCGTTGTCCTGAAAAAGGCCGGTCTTTACCGGCCTTTTGTCTATCTATCCTTTGAGTACATGCCATGAACAAATCCATTGCCGAACTCACCGGGCTTGAAATCCTGCAAGCCATGGCCGCCGGCCAGTTGCCAGCCCCGTCCATTACCCAGACCATGCCAATGTCGATGGAAGAAGCGGCAGAAGGCTATGTGAAGTTCACCGCCAGGGCAGATGAACGCCACCTCAACCCGCTGGGTGGTGTGCATGGCGGCTTTGCGGCCACCGTACTCGACTCCGTTACCGCCTGCGCTGTGCATACCACGCTGGAAGCAGGGGTGGGCTACAGCACGGTTGATCTGAACGTGAAGATGGTCAAACCGGTGCCGCGTAAGGAGACCCTGGTGGCTGAAGGCCGGGTCTTGCACGTATCGCGCACCATTGCCGTGTCTGAAGGCAGCATTCGCAACGCCGACGGGGTCTTGCTGGCCCACGCCACGGCAACCTGCGTGATCATCCGTCGCTGAGAAAAACCTGCCGCTCAGGCAACGCGGCGGCTGGTTTTGAGCATGGAAAACAGCACGCCGGCCAGCAACAAGCCAAACGTGACGCACAGTGACAGTACGGAGGGCACTTTCACGCCGGCATAAACCAGCCCGATCTTCACCCCGATAAAGATCAGTACCAGCGCCAGGGCGTATTTCAGGTACACAAAGCGGTGCACCATGCCCGCCAGCGCAAAGTACAACGCGCGCAGACCCAGAATGGCGAAGATGTTGGACGTATACACCACGAACGGGTCTTGGGTAATGGCGAAGATGGCCGGAATGCTATCCACCGCAAAGATCAGATCGGCCCCTTCTACCATCAGCAATGCCAGCAGCAAAGGCGTGGCCCAGCGCCCCGCAGTGAGCCCATGCTGGCTACCTTCAATGACAAAGTGATTGTCATACAGCCGGGGCGTCAGCCGCAGATGCGTTTTGAGATAGCGAAACAGTTTGCTGTCTTCCAGTGTTTCTTCTTTTTCTTTGGCAAACAGCATCCTGAAACCGGTAAACACCAGGAACAAGCCAAAGAACAGCAAAAGCCAGGCAAATTCATGGACCAGCGCTGCGCCCAGCCCAATCATGATGGCCCGCATGACCAGCGCGCCCAGAATGCCCCAGAACAACACGCGGTGCTGGTACAAACGCGGGATGGCCAGACTGGTAAAGATCATGGAAATCACGAACACGTTATCCATCGACAGGGATTTTTCTACCAGGAAACCGGTAAAGAAATCCATGCCGTCTTTGGGCCCGCGTGAATACCAGACCCAGCAGCCAAACAGCAGACCCGCGCTGATGTAAAACACAGAGAGTTTGAGGCTGTCGCGAATGGTGATTTCCCGGTCATGCTTGTGCAGCACGCCCAGATCAAACACCAGTAGCGCAAGCACCACGACACCAAATACGGCCCAACTGACTAAATCACTCACAAAGAACTCCTGCTGCGGTTGCGCTGTTTGAATTGCTGTATTGTTTTGAGTCGCGGCCTCTTTGCCGCAATCGACAGATACTTGCCAGACACAATAGTTCCATGCTGATTGATAGCCATATTCATCTGGATGCACCAGAGTTTGATGCCGACCGTGACGCCATTGTGGCCCGTTCACGTACTGCAGGCATCACACGCTGGGTGGTGCCCGCCATAACGGTGGATACCTTTGCCAAAACCCGTGAGATGTCGCGCTACGCGGGCGTCAGCGTCGCCTATGGTTTGCACCCGATCTACATTGACCAGCACCGCGACGAGCACATCGCAGAACTGGCCGGCTGGCTGGAACAAGAACAACCCGTTGCCGTCGGCGAGATTGGTCTCGACTTCTTTGTAGCGGGTCTGGATGCCGTGCGACAGGTTGCCGTGTTTGAGGCGCAACTTAAACTTGCCCGGGATTTTGACCTGCCGGTGATCGTGCATATCCGCCGCTCTCAGGATCAGGTGCTCAAATACCTGCGCAAATGGAAAGTCCGCGGCGGCATTGCCCATGCCTTTAATGGTAGTCGCCAACAAGCCGATGAGTTTCTCAAACTGGGTTTCAAACTCGGTTTTGGCGGCGCCATGACGTATTCTGGCTCGCTGCGCATCCGCAAGCTGGCGGCAGAACTGCCGCTGGAAGCCATTGTGCTGGAGACGGACGCCCCGGATATCCCGCCTGCCTGGCTTGACGGCGGCCGTAATGAGCCTGTGCAGATGTTGTCCTTTGCGCAGGTTCTGGCTGACCTGCGCGCCGATACAGTGGACAATATCGCCCGCGCGACGGTCGCCAACACCCTGGCGGCGCTACCGCGCCTGGCCGGCTAATCCGCCGCGCCGCAAATACTTGA
Source organism: Silvimonas sp. (assembly GCA_030151005.1). GTDB lineage: Bacteria > Pseudomonadota > Gammaproteobacteria > Burkholderiales > Chitinibacteraceae > Silvimonas. Next base: position 619 of record JASLES010000391.1, on the reverse strand, counting down.
ATGATTTAGGAACGGTTATGTCTTGGTCCATGCGCCCGGCACGCTTTGCCGATTTGCCCACTATTGTCGACATCTACAACAGCACCATCGCCTCGCGCGAAGTGACCGCGGATACAGAACCCGTCAGCGTGGAAAGCCGCCATGCCTGGTTTGAGGCCCACCAGAAACCGACACGCCCGTTGTGGGTGGTAGAAGACACCGGTGGTGTGATCCTGGGCTGGATGAGTTTTTCATCGTTCTACGGCCGCCCGGCCTATGACGGTACGGTGGAAGTGAGCATTTATCTGGCCGAGGCAGCACGCGGCAAGGGGCTGGGTTCCTGGTTGCTGGAAGAAGCCATGCGCATCTCGCCGGAAATGGGCATCAAAACCTTGCTGGGCTTTATTTTTGGGCACAACAAGCCCAGCCTGGCGCTGTTTGCCAAGTACGGCTTTACCGAGTGGGCTAATCTGCCACGGATTGCGGTGCTGGATGAGGTTGAGCGGGATTTGATTATTTTGGGGCTGCGGTTGCCGGAGGCTTGACGGGGCTGTGCGCCCCTGGCCGTAGGGTGGATTTGGAGCGGCAGCGACAATCCACCTTTGCTGGCTTAAAACCTTAACTGCTGTTAGCGCCTGCG
>JASLES010000379.1 GCA_030151005.1 Silvimonas sp. | reverse complement strand
ATCCGCGCCATGAGCGCCATCGCGTTGAAAGAACCGGGCGTGGAAAGCGCGGTGGCCTTCCCTGGTCTCTCGATCAACGGCTTTACCAATAGCCCGTCGGCCGGGATTCTGTTTGTGACGCTCAAGCCGTTTGAAGAGCGCCGCACGCCAGACCTGTCTGCCGGTGCCATTGCCGGCAAGCTCAATGCCAAATACGCCGGTCTGCAAGATGCATTCGTGGCCATCTTCCCGCCGCCGCCGGTACAAGGGCTGGGGACGATTGGTGGTTTCCGCATGCAGATTGAAGACCGCAGCGGGCTGGGTTTTGACGAGATGTACAAGCAGGTGCAGAACCTGATCGCCAAGGGCAGCAAAACGCCAGAACTGGCTGGGATGTTCTCTGGCTACCAGGTCAACGTACCGCAGATTGACGCCCATATTGACCGCGACAAGGCCAAGACTCACGGCGTAGCGCTGACTGATGCCTTTGACACCATGCAGATTTATCTGGGTTCTTTGTATGTGAACGACTTCAACCGCTTTGGCCGCACCTACCAAGTGAACGCCCAGGCAGACCAGTCGTTCCGTCTGCGTCCGGATGATATTGCCCGCCTGAAAACCCGCAATGCCGATGGCGACATGGTGCCGCTGGGCGCGTTCATGACCGTGAAAGAAACCAGCGGCCCGGATCGCGTACAGCACTACAACGGCTATGTAACGGCTGAGATCAATGGCGGCGCGGCACCGGGCTTTAGCTCCGGCCAGGCGCAAGCGGCCATGGAAAAACTGGCCAAAGAAGAACTGCCCAATGGCATGACCTACGAGTGGACCGAACTGACGTATCAGCAAATCCTGGCTGGCAATACCGCCATCCTGGTGTTCCCGCTCTGCGTGCTGCTGGTGTTCCTGGTGCTGGCTGCGCTGTATGAAAGCTGGACCATGCCGCTGGCGGTGATCCTGATTGTGCCGATGGGTTTGCTGAGCGCCATTACCGGGCTGTGGCTCACCCATGGTGACAACAACATCTTTACGCAGATTGGCTTGATTGTGCTGGTGGGGCTGGCGTGCAAAAACGCAATTTTGATTGTGGAATTTGCGCGCGAGAAAGAAGAACTGGAAGGCATGGACCCGATCCACGCCGTGCTGGAAGCATGCCGCCTGCGCCTGCGCCCGATTCTGATGACATCGATGGCGTTCATCATGGGCGTGGTGCCGCTGGTGACCTCTACTGGTGCCGGTGCTGAAATGCGCCGCGCCATGGGCACCGCCGTGTTCTCCGGCATGCTCGGCGTCACCTTCTTTGGTCTGCTGCTGACCCCCGTGTTCTATGTGCTGCTGCGTAAATTGGTGCTGTCTGGCAAGAAGCACAAAGCCACCCATGAACAACCGCCGCTGCTGCCACCGGCCCAACTGGAGGCTGAATAAATCATGACCCACATGACGCATGCACCACTCAAAGCGCTGACCGCTGCGCTGCTGGCCCTGGGGCTGGCGGCCTGCGCGGTCGGCCCGGACTACCACGCGCCCAAGCCGGCGGAGTTTGCGCTGGCCAACGCCAAACTGGACGACTTCAGCACCACCAAGGTCGAACAGAACTGGTGGGCACAACTGGATGACCCGGCGCTCAGCCGCCTGATCGACCAGGGTCTGGCCAACAACAACGACCTGCGCGTGGCCCTGGCCCGCGTCAACGCCGCCCGTGCGCAGTTTGATGTGGCCAAGATTGACCAATGGCCGACCGTGACCCTGGGCGCCCAGGCCACTCGCCAGAATCAGCAGGTGCCGGGGTTTACCACCGACCGCGTGCTGACCAACAGTTTCCAGGCCGGTTTTGATGCCGGCTGGGAGCTGGACCTGTGGGGCCGTGTCGCCAATCTGGCCAAAGGTGCCGGCGCCCGCGCCGACGCTGCCGGTTATGACCTGGAAAGCGCACGCATCAGCGTGGTGGCAGAGATTGGCCGCAACTACTATCTGATGCGGGGCGCCCAACAGCGCTACGCCGTGGCCCTGCGCAACCTGAAAAACCTGGAATCCACGCTGGATATCACCCAGGCCCGCGTCACCAATGGCCAGGGCACAGAACTGGATGTCGCCCGCGCCAAGGCCAACCTGGCGAACGTACAAGCCACGCTGCCGCCGCTGGAAACCGTCATCAAGCTCACGCAGTACCGGCTGGATGTCTTGACCGGCGTCATGCCCGGCACGCAGGAGGCCCAACTGCAACCGACCAGCCTGCCGCCGATTTCCAAACCGATCCCGATTGGGGATGCAACGGAATTGGTGAAACGCCGGCCGGATATTGCCTCTGCCGAGCGTGATCTGGCGGCAGCCAATGCCGATGTCGGTGCGGCCATGGCGGAACGCTTCCCACGCATTAGCGTGGGTGGTTTCCTGGGTTTCATTGCCAGCCGTGGCGGGGAAATCGGCCAGGCCAGCTCGCAAGCCTGGAGCATTACGCCGTCTGTAGACTGGCCGGCGTTCCGCATGGGGGCGGTGAACGCGCGGATTCGTGCCAACGAAGCCAATGTGGACGCCAGCCTGGCGCGCTACAACCAGACCGTGCTGCAAGCGGTAGAAGAAACCGAAGGCGCGCTGGTAACCTACAACCGCACGCAACAGCGCTTGTCGCACCTGGTGGAGTCTGCCCAGCAAAGCAAACGCGCCGCCGACATTGCCCGCGTGCGTTACAAAGAAGGCGCAGCCGACTTTCTGACGCTGCTGGATGCCGAACGCACGCAACTCTCTGCGGAAGATGCAATGGCGCTGGCGGAGTCCGATTCCTATGTGGAACTGGTGGCGGTGTACAAGGCATTGGGCGGTGGTTGGCAAACACCGGTGGTGGCGACGGCCAGCAAGTGATGTGGTGTTGAACGCGTTTGCCAAATAAAACGGCTTGCCTTGGGGCAAGCCGTTTTTTATTGACGAGGTGGCAGGCTTTTATAAGGAGACAGCGATCAATTCAACACGCACTCCACTACCTCGTCACTCCGGCCCTGAGCCGGAATCCAGCTGCCATGCAGGCATCTCGCGCAGCACAATTCAGGGCGATCGCGGTTATCCACCGCAGGCAGCCCGCTGGGCTGCGGACTGGATTCCCGCCTCAGCGGGGCCCGCCGAGGGGAATGACGAAGTGGTGGGCCAACTGAATCATTCTCGCGAGCGGATGGTTTGCGGGGTGGCTTTGGCTTTTGATGTGGCCGTTGCTATTGATGTTGCCGTTGCTTTTGACCTGCCTCCCCTCCGGCAGCGCCGAGCATCGCAGCGGGGCCCGGGAATTCGGCGAGGGGTGTCTGAGCGCAGCGAGTTCCCGAGCCTGCCGGGCCACGCGAGAAGCGCAGGGAACCCCGAAGGGGCGCTGTCGCAGGGTCGCCTTTCTTTTGGTTACTTTTCTTTGGCGAAGCAAAGAAAGTAACGTGGGCCCGGCACCCCGGGTATCAAAACACCGCGCCGTCAGGCGCTAACAAAATCACCACCAAACCAACCATTCCGATATAACAACAAATCCACAAATTATTTTTAGTTATTAAAAATACCCTATAAAGTCATCCTGGTTCCATGACCCCACCTGGAAAAACCCCACCTGCCAGGAGCTGCCATGCTGTCGAATACCCCGATCTACACCCTCCCCACCGACCCCGCCAAGGCAGAGCGCGCCAAGGCGGTGGTGTTCTCAGACCCCGCCAGTCGCGCGCTGTTTGCCCGGCTGGAAAAAGTCGCCCCCAGCGAGGCGGCGATCCTGATCATGGGCGAGACCGGTACCGGCAAGGAAATCCTGGCACGCAAGCTGCACGAAACCAGCCGGCGGACCGGGCCCTTTGTGGCGGTCAATTGCGGGGCAATCAACGAGACACTGGCCGAAAGCGAGTTCTTTGGCCACGAAGCGGGCGCCTTCACCGGGGCGCTCCGCCAGCGTGAGGGCTATTTTGAAGCGGCGCGTGGCGGGACGTTGTTTCTGGACGAGATCGGCGAATTACCGCTGATTTTGCAAACGCGCTTGCTGCGTGTGCTGCAAGAAAAAGAAGTAGTACGGGTGGGCGCCCGCAAACCGGTGCCCATTGATGTGCGCGTGGTGGCCGCCACCAACGTGGATTTACAAGCCGCCGTGCAGGACGGGCGTTTCAGGCGTGATCTGTATTACCGCATCAACCTGATCACCCTGCCGGTTGCCCCCTTGCGTGAGCGCACCGGGGATATCTTGCCGCTGGCTGAGCATTTCCTGGCGCGCTATGCCCAGCGGCAGGGGCAGCCTACGCCTGAACTGGGCCCGGACATCCGGCAGGCGCTATTACGCCATGCCTGGCCGGGCAATATCCGGGAGCTGGAAAACGTCATGCACGCTGCGCTTTTGCTGGCGCATGAAGGGGATATCCGGCCTGAGCACCTGTTGCTGGACCCGGATCTGAATCCGCCGGTTCCCAATGTGCCGACGCCCGCCGTAGAAGCCGGCATGGTGGAACCCAATGACCTGATTGATCATGCGCTCACGCAGTTGTTATCAGAAGCCACGCCGGATCTGTTTGCCCGGCTGGAGCGCCAGATCGTCCATACCGCGCTGACGGCCCATCGTTTTAATCAGGTGCGCACGGCGCAGGCGCTGGGCATTTCCAGGCATGCCTTGCGTACACTTATGAAACGCCACGGTTGGCTGGATAACGCGCAGGCCATCCACACAGGCTTGCAACTGGGTCATCTGGCGCGCGCAGTGTGATAAAGGCGCTGATCCAGAGCGGACCAGCGCCGTTTACTGTTATGCGACGACCTTGTGGGTATAGCGGTTAACCGGGCGTGCCAGGCCCAGACTTTCCCGCAGCGTGTGGCCTTCATACTCGGTACGGAACAAGCCGCGTTTACGCAGTTCTGGCAGCACCAGTTCGATAAAGTCATCCAGCCCGCCGGGCAAGGTGGGCGGCATCACGTTAAAGCCATCAGCCGCTTCGTTTTCGAACCATTCCTGCAGTTGATCTGCCACTTCCAGCGCCGAGCCCACCAGCGTCAGGTGCCCGCGCGCGCCGGCAATACGCAGATAGAGTTCACGGATAGAGAGGTTATCCCGCCGCGCCAGTTCTACCAGCAGGGATTGCCGGCTCTTGCCGCCGTTGCTTTCCGGCAGGTCAGGTAGCGGGCCATCCAGCGGGTAGGCAGACAGATCCGCCCCGCCCAGCATGCCGGACAACAGCGCTAGCCCCACTGCCGGGTGGATCAGGTCTTGCAGCGCCTGGTATTTCTCTTGTGCTTCTTCACGCGTGCGCCCGACCACCGGGAACACACCCGGCAGAATCTTCAATTGATCCGGCGTGCGGCCGTAGCGCGCCAGGCGGCCTTTGACATCACGGTAGAACGCTTGCGCATCAGCCAGCGTTTGTTGCGCCGTGAAGATCACTTCGGCAGTGCGTGCCGCCAACTCCTTGCCCGGCTCGGATGAACCGGCCTGGACAATCACCGGATAACCCTGCACTGGCCGCGCCACGTTCAACGGACCACGCACACTGAAATGTTTGCCTTGATGATCCAGCCGGTGCACGGCATCTGGCTTGAAGAAGCGGCCGGATTGTTTGTCCCGCACAAAAGCGTCGTCGTCCCAGCTATCCCACAGGCCGGTGACCACATCGATGAATTCTTCAGCGCGGTTATAACGGTCTGCGTGCGCCAGGTGGGCATCCCGGCTGAAGTTGTATGCCTCTGCCGCGTTGGCAGAAGTCACCAGATTCCAGCCCGCGCGCCCGCCAGACAAATGATCAAGCGAGGCAAACTTGCGCGCCAGGTGGTAAGGCTCGTTATAGGTAGTGGTGACGGTCGCAATCAGACCAATGTGATCGGTCACGGCAGACAGGGCAGAGAGCAGTGTGATGGGCTCAAAATGATCTGCCTGGGCGCTGCGGCTTTGCGCTTCCTGCTCTGCGCCTGCGCCCCAAACAGCGGCGCTGTCGGCAAAGAACACCGCGTCAAATTTGGCGCGTTCAGCGGTCTGGGCAATCTGCTTGAAGTGTTCAAACTGAATGCCGCCATCCGCACGGGCTTGCGGGTGCCGCCAGGCCGCCACGTGGTGGCCGGCGGTCATCAAAAAGGCATTGAGTTTCAGTTGGCGTTGGCTCATGAGGTTCTCCTTGATGCCTTAAAAGGGGCGGCTACCGGCCAGACTCACGCGCTTGAGCACGCGGCGCTCTTCAGCCGGGAAGGCGGTACGCGAATGCAAGGTGGCCTGGTTGTCCCAATACACAATGTCGCCCACCTGCCAGTCGTGTTCGTAGCGGTAGTCCGGGTTTTGCAGGTGGTCACGCAGGCGGGCAATCAGTTCTTGCGCGTATTCCGGATCAACGCCCGGCACTTCAACCTCGGTATGTGTGGAGAGGAACAACACCTTCTTGCCGCTGGAAGGGTGTGTGCGTACCAGCGGGTGCGGGAAAGCAGCGCTGGTCGGTGTTTGATCCGGCAGACGATACAAACGGCGCGGCTGGCCATGCGGATGGGTAAACGGGTTGTAGGTGATCAGTTGCAATTGATCAATCTCTGCCCGGGTTTCGTCATCCAGATCTGCATACGCTTCGGCAATGTTGTACCAACTGGTCAGCCCGCCCGAAGCCGGAACTTCCAGCGCATACAGCAACGAGCCTGCCGAGGGCAGCGGCGTCCACTGGTGGTCGATATGCGGGGTCAACTCACCGCTGCCGGTGTAACCACCCGCCTGATTGGATACGGGCACCACATCTGGCGGCGTACCGGCGGCTTCAGAGGCCAGCACGGGTACGTCTTCTGGTGGCCGGAACACCGACCCAAAGTAGGTGGTGAATGCCAGGAAACGGTCATCGCTCAATTGCTGGTTGCGAAAGATCAGGATGTGATGGTCATCCAGCGCTTTTTTCAGCCGCAACACCAGGTCTGAAGAAAGTGGCCGGTTGGCATCCAGCCCGTTAACAACCGCTCCCAGCGCACCACCGGTAGGTGTAATGGTGACGTCTTCAGGCGTCTGGATGGCCGGACGATCCAGCGCCAGGGCATTGAGCGCGCGCGAGACCGGCGTGGTCAGGGTAAAGGTGGTGGTCATGGCAAATCCTTGTGGTTTCTGGTTTTTGTTGAGCATCAATGGATGGTCAGGGGTGTATTTGCAGAAACCGTGCCAGCGGGATTGCCTTGATTTGCGGGCGGTTTGCCCGGCCACGGCGGATGGATTGTGTTGCTGGCGGCAGGAAGAGCGACAAAATGTGGGGTTTGGGACAGGGTGGCATTTTTGGATGCCGCTATCCTGGCATGATGGTTTGTGGCTTTGCCACTGAGTAGCCGGGATGGGGGTCACCTCTGGCCGGGAATCCGGGGAGACTGATCTTGTTCACATTGTTGGATGTGTTAGCGCCTGACGGCGCGGGCTTGAAAAGCATTTGATACCGGCGGTGGCCGGAGCACCCTACTTTCTTTGCTTCGCCAAAGAAAGTAGGCAAAGAAAGGCGACCCCAGCCTGGCGGCCCTCCGGGCTTCCCTCAGTCGGTCGGGAGCCTTGGGTCTCCCTCCACTCCATCGGCGCTGGGCTTTAACGGGGGAGGAAAGTCAAAAACAACCCCAACCCCAACCCCAAAACCCAAAACCCAAGTCAACAGCAACAGCAACAGCCAATTCAACGTGCATCCCACTGACTCGTCATTCCGGCCTGGAGCCGGAATCCAGCTGCGATGTATGCCTGCCGCTCAAGACAATTCAGAGTGGTCGCGGTAATCCACCACAAGCAGCCCGTTGGGCTGCGAACTGGATTCCCGCCTCCGCGGGAATGACGAAGTGGTGGGCGTGGTGAGCCATTCTTGCAAGCGAGCGTTGGGCCTTTGCCTTTGCCTTTGTCTTTGGCTTTTGATGTTGCCGTTGCTTTTGACTTGCCTCCCCTCCGGCAGTGCCGAGCATCGCAGCGGGGCCCGGGGTTTCGGCGAGGGGTGTCTGAGCGTAGCGAGTTCCCGAGCCCGCCGGGCCACGCGAGAAGCGCAGGGAACCCGAAGGGCGCTGTCGCAGGGGTCGCCTTTTCTTTGGTTACTTTCTTTTGGCGAAGCAAAAGAAAGTAACGTGCTCCGGCCACCGCCGGTATCAAAACCAACCGCGCCGCAAGGCGCTAACAGCGGTTCAAGGTTTTAAGTCAGCCAAGGTAGATTGCCGCTACCACGTCAAATCCACCTCGCCAAAAAAAACAAAAACGGCCATCACCAGCCCAAGCCAGCAATGACCGCCCTCTCCTCTGCCCCGCCAAACCGCCATCCAGTCTGGCAATGGCAAAAGCATTATTTCGCCAGCTTCTCCGCAAATTCCGCCACCCGCTTGCCCAGCAAGCGCGCTGTTTCCAGATCGCCATTACGCGGGGCTTCCTCCGGCGAGGCATCCGACGGCGAAATCGCCAGCGCGCCTGCAAAACCGGCGGTCCAGTTCACATCGTTCGGACCGTGCGCCTTGGTGTTGGCCGGCATCAGCCCGGTGCCCACCCATACCTGACCATGCTGTTGCGACAACGTCCAGAAATACTCAATGGTCGAGAACTTGTCGCCATTGGTCGAGGCAGAGTTGGTAAAGCCAGCCGCCACTTTGTTCTTCCACGCTTGCATGAACCAGGGCTTGGATGAGGCATCCGCAAACTTTTTGAACTGCCAGGCCGGGCCGCCCATGTAAGTCGGGCTGCCATAGATAATGGCATCGACACCACCGATGGCATCCAGTGCGCCATCGGGCAGATTGCCTTCACCATCAATGCGGTACAGCGTGGCCTCAGCGCCAGCGGCGACTGCGCCCTGGTGTACGGCTTCGGCCTGTTTGGCGGTGTGGCCATAGCCGCTGAAATAGACAATCGCGATTTTGCTCATGAGTGACAATCCTTCTGGATTTATTCAGGGTGAAAGCATCGGCAAAGAAAAAACAGCGCGTTTCGGCAGGAACTATAGTCTGCCGCCAGAACAAGTTGAAGCCGCCGATTGGCGTACCAGCGGCGCAAGGCTGGATGGCCGCTCTATGATGCGCTCATCACCTTGTACAGGAGCCTTGCCATGCCGCTGGTCCGCATCGATATTCGCAAACACAAAGACCCGACCTTCGCCAAACGCGTGGGTCAACATGTTTTTGCTGCCTTGCAAAGCGCCATGAATGTGCCGGATCACGATCTGTTTCAAGTGCTGGCGGAACACGACGCAGAGCACATGATCTACGACCCGCAGTACCTTGGCATCCATCGGACGGACGGGATTATCTTCGTTCAGATTACCTTGAACGAAGGCCGCACCCTGGAGCAAAAAAAGGCGCTCTATCAGACCCTGGCCAGCAGTCTGGAGCGTGATCTGCATGTGCGGCAGGAGGATGTTTTCGTCAACCTGGTTGAGGTCAAAAAAGAGAACTGGTCTTTTGGCAACGGCATTGCCCAGTACGCCCCGTCATAGGCCGGCCAGCGGCACATCACTGGTACGGATCAGCTCAATCAGCGCCCGCAATCCGGCGGAGAGATGTTTGCGGCTGGGGTAGTA